>NZ_PSTN01000024.1:0-50124 GCF_002930955.1 Rathayibacter sp. AY1A4
CGTCGCTTCCGGGGAGGAGGGCGCCGCCCTGCTCGAGGCCGTGGCGCAGGGTCGCCGACACGCCGACGCCCCGGTGCCGTTCGGCCCGGGGCGTCGGTGCGGGGTGAACGGGTCAGACGACGCGCGGGTCGGACTCCTGGGTGTCGTCCTCGGGGATGTGGACGTCCTGGACGGTCACGTTGATCTCGGCGACCTCCATGCCGGCGATGTGCTGGATGGCGTCGGCGACGGCGGAGCGCACGTCCTCGGCGACCTTCTGCAGCGGCGCGGGGTACTCGGCGACGATGGTGATGTCGGCGGCGACCTGGCGCTCGCCGACCTCGACCTTGACGCCCTGGCCGCGGTCGTCGTTGCCGATCGCACTGCGGATGGCGCCGATCGCTCGGGCCGCTCCTCCGCCGAGGGCGTGGACGCCCGGGACCTCGCGCGCGGCGATGCCGGCGACCTTGGCGATGACGCCGTCCTCGATCACGGTGCGTCCGGATCCGGTGCTGGTCTGACGGGTGGTGGTCGCGGTGGTCTCGGCCATGGTCTCCTCTTTCGCTCGGGGCCCGATCGCTCGATCAGGCGGGGTATGCAGGTAGGACGCTCCGTCGACGCCGAACGTCACGGTCGGATCCGGCCCGCCCAGGCAACTGCCAGAGAGGCGGGCCGGGCCGGGCCGGTCCTCTCAGGAACGCGGTCGACGCCCGTCGATTCGCCCTCGGCCCGGTGCTGTGGTGGCATGGAGCCGTGACCGACGCGACCGCCCCGCAGGCGCCCCTCCCCGATCGGACGGCCGCGCGCATGCGCCCGCGCGCCCTGCTCGTCCTGGCCCTGATCGGCGCGGTCGGCGGGACCCTGTCGGGCGCGTTCGGCGTCGGCGGCGGGATCGTGATGGTGCCGATGCTGATCGCCTGGGCCGGGATGGACCAGCGCCGCGCCTCCGCCACCTCGCTGCTCGCGATCGCTCCGACCTCGGTCGCCGGAGCGTTCGGCTACGCTCTCGCCGGCCAGGTCGCCTGGGTCCCGGCGGCGGTGATCGCGGCTGCGGCGATGCTCGGGGCGGTGGCCGGATCCTGGCTGCTCGCGCGGCTGCCTCTGGGCGTGCTGCGCTGGATGTTCGTGGCGCTGCTCGTGGCCGCGGCGGTGCGGATGGCCGTGTTCGGCTCGAACGACACCGGCGACGTCGCCGAGGGCTGGGGCGTGTGGCCCGGATTCGCCGGGCTCGGCATCGGGATGGGCGTCGCCTCCGGCCTCTTCGGCATCGGCGGCGGAGCGATCGCCGTGCCGGTCCTGGTCGGCGCCTTCGGGCTCGCGGACCTCCTGGCCAAGGGCACCTCGCTCGCCGCGATGATCCCCACGGCGGTCACCGGCTCGATCGCGAACGCCCGGCGCGGCCTGCTCGACGTGCGCGCGGGCCTCGTGGTCGGGCTCACCGCCACGGCGTTCTCCTTCGCCGGAGTCGCGCTCTCCTTCCTCCTGCCGGCGCGCGTGTCCGGGATCCTCTTCGCGGTCCTCCTCCTGCTCGCCGCGGTGCAGCTCGCCCTCCGCGGGCGGCGCCGCTGAGCCCTTCACGACGCGGACCCCCGCCGTCAACGCCCTGTCCGATCCGTCGCAGACGCTCGTAGCGTCGTCGCGATCGGGCGCGGGCCCGGAGGGGCGGGAGCACGATGGAGCAGCAGCAGCGCGAGCAGCAGGGCCGGCAGCAGCGGCGAGGGGGCGGCGCGAGCCTGCACCGGGACGTCGCACCCGGGGTGCACCGGCTCGAGCACGCCTGGGCGAACCTCTACCTGATCGAGGAGGCGGGTCGGCTGACCGTCGTCGACGCCGGGCTCCCGAGGACGTGGCCGCACCTGATCCGCGCGCTGGAGGTGCTCGGCCGCTCGCTCGGCGACATCGACGCCCTCGTGCTGACCCACGCGCACTTCGACCACCTCGGCGTCGCCCGCAGCCTCGTCCGCCGGGGCGTCCCCGTGCACCTGCACGCGGCCGACCAGCCGCTCGCCGCGCAGCCCTACTCCTACCGCCGCCAGCGCACGCCGTTCGTGTACCCGCTGCTGCACCCCTCCGCGATCCCGGTGCTCGGAGCGATGGCCCGTGCGGGCGCGCTCGCGGTGCCGCCCGTGCACGGGACCCTGCCGCTGACCGCCGGAGCGGTGCTCGACGTGCCCGGATCGCCCCGCGTGCTCGCGACTCCGGGGCACACCGACGGGCACGTCTCGCTGCACCTGCCCGAGCGCGACGCGGTGATCGGCGGAGACGCCCTGGTCACGCTCGACCCCTACTCCGCGCGCACCGGCCCGCACCTGGTCGCGCGCGCCGCGACCGCCGACACGGCGCAGTCCCTCGACTCGCTGCGGGTCCTCGCCGGGACCGGGGCGCGGACACTCCTACCCGGCCACGGCGCGCCCTGGCGCCTGGGCGTCGCGGCGGCGGCCGAGCTCGCGGCGCGGACGCCGATCGCCTAGGGCGCGCCGCCGCAGGCCGCTCAGAGGCCGGTGGCCTGCCTCCCCGGCCGACCCGGTTCCGCAGCCGTGGCACCATCGAAGGTGATGTCGATCCCCGGTCCCGCATGAGCGCGGTCAGCTACCAGGCCGCGTCGATCCCCCTCCGCCTGGCCAGCGCCGGCATGGTCGTCGCCCTCCCCGTCCTCGCCGTCGAGCGTCTCGGCGACGTCGCGCTCGGCGGCGCCCTGACCGGAGCGGCGCTCTTCCCCGCCGTGATCGCCGCGCCGCTCGTCGGCACGGTGCTCGACCGGGTCCGCCGCCCCCGCCGGCTCCTGGTCGGCGCCGCGCTCACGACCGCCGTCGCCTTCGCGGTCGCCGCCTTCCTCGGCGAGGTGCCGACGCCGCTCATCGTGGTGCTGCTGCTCCTCGCGGGGCTCGCGACGCCCGTCTACATGGGCGGCATGTCGAGCTTCGTCACGAGCGCCATCCCGGAGCCGCGCCGCGCCTACGCGCAGGACTCGCTCTCGTACACGGTCGCCTCGATCAGCGGGCCGGCCATCGTGGGCCTCGCGGTCGGAGTCGGGGGAGCGCGGACCGCGATGCTCGCCATGGCGGTCCTCGCCCTCATCGGCGTCGTCGGGTCGCTCGGCCTCGCCATGGAGGCCCGTCCGGCGCCGACCGTCGGCGTGCTGCGGACGATCGTCGCGGGCGTCACCCACCTCGTGCGGCACCGTCCGATCGCGGTGGTCACCTCGGCGGGCACCCTCAGCCAGGTCGCGGGCGGAGCGGCGGGAGTCGCGGCGATCAGCCTCTCGGTGGAGCGGCTGGGCAGCACCGACGCCGCCGCGTGGATCCTGACCGCCTTCGCCGTGGGCGGCCTGCTCGGCGCCCTCGCCGTGGCGGCCCGCCGCTGGACCCGCCGTCCGCCGGCGTGGACCATGGGCGCCGCCTACATCGCGACCGGCGCCGTCCTCCTGGTCGCCGTCCCCGACCTGGGCGTCGTCGTGGCGATCGCCGCCTTCGCGGTCGCGGGCGTCTTCACGGCACCCTCGAACGCGGCGATGCTGCTGCTGCGCGACCAGGAGAGCCCTGCCGCCGTCCGCTCGCAGGTGTTCACGATCGGCGCGGGGCTGCGCTCCGCCGCCGCGGCCGTCGGCGCCGTGCTGGCGGGAGCGGCGTCCGGCCTCGGAGCCTCCTGGCTCGTCGCGGGGATCGCCGTGGTCTGGATCGGCTCCGGCCTGCTGCTGCGCCTGTTCCCCGCGCGCGACCGCGACTGACCCCGGCCGCGCGCGGAGCGCTCGGCGGGACCGGCACCTCCGCGCGCGGGGATCGCGATCAGGCCGCGACGCCCGCCAGCGTGCCCGTGCTCGGCCCGTTCGGGTCGGTGATCATGCAGTTGATCGTGCGGTCGCCCGTGCCCCAGCTCTCGGCGGTCGGGTAGTAGTAGCTGAAGTCGTACGCCGAGTCCTGGTAGCCGATCCCGGTGAACGACTCGAACGCCGTGACGCAGTCGGTCTCGGCCTGCTCCGTCGCGACGGACTCGCCCGGGTACTCGTCGGCGTCGGCCATCGTCAGGTTCTGGAACACCTCGTAGACGTGCGGGTCGGTGCAGGGCACGGTCGGCACGTCGGTGACCTCGGTCGCCTCCTCGCTGAGCTCGCCGTTCAGGCAGTCGCCCACGCGCAGCTGGAAGACGTCGGTCGTCCCGCCCTCGGTGATCTCCCCGGTCTCGTCGTCGCGGGTCTCGCCTCCCATCAGGCCGTTCAGGCCCGAGCAGCCGGTCAGGCCGAGGGCGAGGGCCGCGCCGGCGGCCAGGACGAGGGCGGTTCTGCGGCGGTTCATGACGACTCCCGGGATCTGCTGCACGGAGGTGCTCCTGTGACGGCTCCCAGGCTAGGGGTGCAGGGCATCCGTCCCGAGGGGGATGCACTCGATCCGGATCTCCACTTTCCGGAGTAGCGGACGCTCAGCCCGGTCCGGTCGAATGGGGTCATGGCTCAGAAGACGGTCGCAGACCAGCTCATCGCTCAGCTCATCGACGCCGGCGTCTCCCGCATCTACGGGATCGTCGGCGACTCGCTGAATCCGATCGTCGACGCGGTGCGCCGCAGCGGCGGCTCCGAGAAGGGAGGCATCGACTGGATCCACGTGCGCAACGAGGAGGCGGCCGCCTTCGCCGCCGGCGCGGAGGCGCAGCTCACCGGGCGCCTCGCCGTCTGCGCCGGCAGCTGCGGCCCCGGCAACCTGCACCTGATCAACGGCCTCTACGACGCGCACCGCTCCTCCGCCCCGGTGCTCGCCATCGCGAGCCACATCCCCAGCAACGAGATCGGCTCGTCCTACTTCCAGGAGACGCACCCGGACAGGCTCTTCGTCGAGTGCTCGAACTACCGCGAGCTGATCTCGACCGCCGCCCAGGCTCCGCGGGTCGTGAACGCCGCGATGCGCAGCGCGGTGGCGCTCCGCGGAGTCGCCGTGGTCACCCTCCCCGGCGACATCGCCGAGCTGGAAGCGGTGGACGGCTTCCCCGCGTTCGTGCTGCCGTCGACGCCCGTCCTGGTCCCCGCCGACGCCGACGTCCGCGCCCTCGCGGCCGCGATCGACCAGGCGCGGACCGTCGCGATCTTCGCGGGCGCCGGAGTGCAGAACGCGCACGACGAGGTCGTCGCCTTCGCCGAGCTGGTGGGCGCGCCCGTCGGGCACAGCCTGCGCGGCAAGGAGTGGATCCAGTACGACAACCCCTACGACGTCGGCATGACGGGCCTCCTCGGCTACGGAGCGGCGCACGCCGGCATGCACGACGCCGACCTCCTCCTCCTCCTCGGCACCGACTTCCCCTACGAGCAGTTCCTCCCCGACGCCTCGAAGGTCGTGATCGCTCAGGTCGACAGCGACGCCTCGAAGCTCGGGCGCCGCGTCAGCGTCGCGCACCCCGTCCACGGCGACGTGGCGGCGACCCTCACCGCGCTGACCCCGCTCGTGCAGCGGAAGGACCACCGCTTCCTCGACAAGACGCTGAAGAAGCACGAGAAGCTGGTCACCGGAGTCGTCGGGAAGTACACCGAGGTCGGGACGCGCAGCCCGATCCACCCCGAGCTCGTCGCGTCCACGCTCGACGGCCTGCTCTCCGAGGACGCGATCGTCACCGCCGACACCGGCATGGGCAACGTGTGGCAGGCCCGCTACATCACCCCCAACGGGAAGCGGCGCCTGCTCGGCTCGTACATGCACGGGTCGATGGCGAACGCGCTGCCGCAGGCGGTCGGCGCGCAGCTCTCGCACCCCGGTCGCCAGGTCGTCTCGCTGAGCGGCGACGGCGGGCTCTCCATGCTGATGGGCGAGCTGGTCACGGTCGCCGCCTACCGGCTGCCCGTGACGATCGTCGTGTTCAACAACTCCACGCTCGGGCTGGTGAAGGTCGAGATGCTGGTCGACGGCTTCCCGGACTTCGCCGTCGACGTGCCGATGGTCGACTACGCGAAGGTGGCGGAGGCGATCGGCATCCGCGGGATCCGCGTCGAGGACCCGCGCGACGTGGAGGAGGCCCTCCGCTCGGCGCTCGCCGACGGCGGCCCGGTCCTCGTCGACGTGGTGACGGATCCGCTCGCCCTCTCGCTCCCGCCCACGATCACGGGCGCGCAGGTGAAGGGCTTCGCGCTGGCGGTCTCGAAGATCGTGATGAACGGAGGAGCGGGCGAGGCCGTCGCGCTGGCCCGCACCAACATCAAGCACGCTCTCCGATGATCGACGCCCGGGCGCTCGCGAGCGGCACCTGGTTCGTCCGGGGCTCCTCGCTGCCGCTCTGGCGCTCGCGGTCGGGGGTGGCGATCACGTACGCGCCGCTCCCGACCGGCGGGATCGGCGACGTCGTCAGCTGGCGCGGCCGGACGCGCTCGCACTACGTGGTCGGGATCGACACCCCCGACCCGCACGATCCGTCCGGCTTCCGCTGGCGGGGCGTCGAGCCGCTGACCCTCCTCGCCCGCAGCCGCTGGTCGTTCGTGGCCGCCGACGAGGAGGCGGGCTGGGCGCTCACCCGCTTCGCCCGGACGCCGTTCACGCCCGCCGGCGTCGACGTGTACGTCCGCGAGCCGCACCCGGCCCGCGGCGTCCTCGCGGCGGCGCTCGCCGCCTGCGCCGCCGACCCGCGCACGTCCGCGCTGCGCCCGCGCCTCTTCGAGGTCGCGCCCTGACTCCTGAGCGCGCGCCCTCCCGTGAGGCGTCACGAACGGTCGCCATCCCGCTCGGATGACGACCGTTCGCGACCCCTCGGCGGTCGTCGATGCGGCGCCCGGTCGGCGAGTGCTCGTCGCAGGCGCTCGACGGAGCGCTCGGGGTGGGGGACGAACTCGGCGCCGACGATGCGGACGACGCGGACCCCGATCGAGGCGAGGTCGTCGTAGCGGCCGAGGTCGCGCGCGAAGCGCCGGTTGCTGGTGCGGTGATCGTCGCCCTCGTACTCCCACGCGACCCGCTCCGCGGGGTACCAGCCGTCCGGCCGCCCGACGAAGACCCCGTCGGAGTCGAACAGCGGCTCCTGCAGCACCGGCTCCGGGAGCCCCGCCCGGAGCGAGGCGAGCCGGAACCGCGACTCCTGTCGCGACTCCGCCCCGTCGCGCACCAGAGCGAGCGCGGCGCGGAGCCGCACCGAGCCCCGACCGCGGAAGGACGACACGCGCTCCCGCAGGTCGGGCAGCGGCACCCAGGGCCGTCGATCGGCCGGATCGCCGACGACCGGCGTGCGCACCAGCGCGTCGCCCACCGCGACGAGGTCGTCCGGCTCGAGGAGTGCGGAGAGATGGCAGAAGAGCGAGGCCGGATCGGTGAGGGGGAGTCCGCGGCGGAGGACGCGGCGGACGTCGGGATCGGCGAGGGCGTGGCCGACGACGTTCCGGTGCCGGGGAGCGCGTCCCGGCCGGCGGACGCTGACGTGCACCGGCTCGTCCGCAGCGGCGGGCGGGAGGTCGAGCGGCCAGAGCCGCGCCGCCGTCACGTGGCTCAGGAGAGCCTCCGGACCGACCAGCGCGAGGAGCGCCTCCGTGCGCAGGCGCAGGTCGGGGTCGGGGTCGGCGGTGCGGACCCCGTGGAAGGGCCGGTGGAGGTCGGAGCTTCGGAGCCGCCCGCGGCTCACTCCGCTCGCGCGAGCGTCAGCGACGGTGAAGGCGCGGCCGCGGAGTCCGATCGGAAGCGGCGAGGGATCGTGCATCCGGCCACTGTCCCGCCTCCCGATCCTCGTGAACCGGTTCTCCACAGGTCGGATCCTTGCGCCCCTCCCGCTCGACCGCGTCCAGGCGTCACGAACGGCCGTCATCCCGCTCGGATGACGACCGTTCGTGACGCCTCGGCGGGCCCCTGAAGCCCGCCGGGCGCGTCACTCGCCGAGCGTGATCGCCTGCGCCTCGACGAGCTCGGGCTCGGGCTCGTGGGCGTCGGCGCGGGCCAGGGTGCGGCGTCCGAGCAGCACGATCAGCGCGGCGACGGCGACGGCTCCGGCCGCGGCGTACATCGGGAAGGCCGGTGAGATCGCGGCGGCCAGGGCGGAGGCGGCGGGCGGGGCGATCGCGCCGCCGAGGAAGCGGACGCCGGAGTAGGCGGACGAGGCGACCGAGCGGGGCAGGTCGGTCGCCTCCATCACGCACTCGGTGAGCACCGTGTTGACGACTCCGAGCAGCAGGCCGCCGACGATGATGCAGACGATCAGGCCGACGCGCGACGAGATCACGAGGCCGCCGGCGATCAGGTCCAGCGCGAGCAGCAGCAGCACCGAGCGCAGCACGACGGTGCGCGGGAGGCGCCGGGTGAGCAGCGGAGCGACGAACACGGAGGTGATCGCCACGCCCAGGCCCCAGCCGAAGAACGTGAAGCCGAGGCCCATCTCGTCCAGCCCGAGCGGGTAGGGCGTGTAGGCGAGCAGCACGAAGAAGCCGATGTTGTAGAACAGGGCGGCGCCCGCCAGCGTGCGGATGGCCGGGACCTTGAGGGCCGCGAAGGGCGCCGAGAGCGGAGTCGGAGCGGGCTTGGGGCCGTCCTCCCGCAGGAGCGTCGCGATGGCGATGAAGCCGACGGCCATCAGCACGGCGGTCCCGAAGAACGGGCCGCGCCACGAGACGCTGCCGAGGAGCCCGCCGAGCAGCGGGCCGACGGCGATGCCGATGCCCAGCGCGGCCTCGTAGAGCACGATCGCCGCGGAGGAGCCTCCGCTCGCCGCGCCGACGATGGTCGACAGGGCGGTCGAGATGAACAGCGCGTTGCCGAAGCCCCAGCCCGCGCGGAAGCCGATGACGCCCTCGACGCTGCCCGCCGTGCCGGCGAGCGCGGCGAACACCACGATCAGCACCAGGCCGATCATGAGGGTCTTCTTGGCGCCGATGCGGCTGGAGAGCCAGCTGGTGAAGAACATCACGACGCCGGTGATGACGAGGTAGCTCGTGAAGAGCAGCGAGGTCTCGGTCGGAGTCGCCTGCAGGCTCTCGGCGATGGCCGGGAGGATCGGGTCGACCAGGCCGATCCCCATGAAGGCGATCACCGCGGCGAAGGCGACGGCCCAGACGGCCAGCGGCTGCTTCAGGATCGAGCCCTGGGCGGGCGAGTGGGGGGAGGTGGTCACGGCGTGGAGCCTTTCTCGGGGGAGGAGGGGACGGGGGTGCCGGCGATCCGGGCGACGCGGGCCTCGACGAGGGTCGCGGCGCGCTCGAGGGCGAGGCGATCGTCCTCGTCGAGGTCCTCGAACAGCGGGGCGAGGGCCGCCTCGAGGCGGAGCCGGTGCTCGGCGAGGGCGTCGAAGCCGGCGGGAGTGCCCTCGATCAGCCAGGCGCGGCCGTCGCCGGCGTCGTGGACGCGGCGGATCCAGCCGGCCTCGTCGAGCCGGGCGATGATGCCGGTCATCGTCGGCTGGGTGACGCGGACCCGCTCGGCGAGCTCGCCGAGGCGGGAGGGGGAGCCGGTGCGCAGCTCGGCGAGCGTCGACCAGACGGCTCCGGACTGCGCACCGAGCCCGGTCGCGCCGCTCGCCCGGCCCGCGAACCGCGTGAGGGCGGTGGCGGCGGAGGCGAGACGCACGGGGGCACTGGGATCGGGCACGAGAAACAATATAGCACGCCTATGTAGTTGGATGGAGGGCGCTCCGAGTCCACCCTCCATCAGGCGCACTCACTGACGTTCTCCTCCGCTTCTGTGACAGGATCATCCGTATTCGCGCGTCCACTCCCGCGATCACCGACGGAAAGAGAAGTCATGTCCCCCAGCGAGCACGACGTCGTCGTGATCGGAGCCGGTGCCACCGGACTCACCGCGGCGCTCCGGCTGCAGCAGCACGGGCTCGACGTCGTCGTCGTCGAGGCGCGCGAGCGCGTGGGCGGGCGGCTCGAGACCCGCGTGGTCGACGGGCAGCTCCTCGAGCTCGGCGGCCAGTGGGTCTCGCCGGACCAGACGGCGCTCCTCGAGACCCTCGACGAGCTCGGCCTCGGCACCTACTCCCGCTACCGCGAGGGCGAGAGCGTCTACATCGGTGCCGACGGCTCCGCTCGCCGCTTCACCGGCGACATCTTCCCGGGGAGCGAGCGCACCGAGTCCGAGATCTCCCGCCTGATCGAGGTGCTCGACCGCCTCGTCGCCGAGACGGACCCGGCGGCGCCGTGGACGCATCCGCTCGCCCGCGACTACGACCGCATCACCTTCGCCGCATGGCTGGAGCAGCAGAGCGACGACGAGGAGGCACGGGCCAACATCGCCCTCTTCCTCGCCGACGCCATGCTCACCAAGCCGGCGCACGCCTTCTCCCTCCTCCAGGCGCTCCTCATGGCCGCGAGCGCGGGGAGCTTCAGCAACCTGGTCGACGCCGACTTCATCCTCGACAAGCGCGTGATCGGCGGCCTCCAGCAGGTCCCGGAGCGGCTCGCCGAGCGCCTCGGCGCCGAGCGCGTCCTGCTCGGGCACCCGGTCCGCTCCGTCCGCTACGGCGACGACGGGGTCGAGGTGCGCGCCGACGGCGTCGTCCTCCGCGCCCGCCGCGCGATCGTCGCCGTGCCGCCGAACCTCGTCGGCCGCATCTCGTTCGACCCGCCGCTCCCGCGCCTGCGGCAGCAGGCCCTGCAGCACCAGTCGCTCGGCCTCGTGATCAAGGTGCACGCCACGTACGCCACGCCCTTCTGGCGCGCCGACGGCCTCTCCGGCACCGCGTTCAGCCCGCACTCGCTCGTCCACGAGGCCTACGACAACTCGAACCACGGGGAGGAGCGCGGCACCCTGGTCGGCTTCGTCTCGGACGAGAAGGCCGACCGCGTGCTCGCGCTCGACGAGACGGAGCGGAAGGCCGCGATCCTCGACTCGCTCGCCGCCTACTTCGGCCCGGCCGCACTCGATCCGGTCGTCTACTACGAGAGCGACTGGGCGTCCGAGGAGTGGACGCAGGGCGCGTACGCCGCGAGCTTCGACCTGGGCGGGCTGACCCGGTACGGCGCGCTGCAGCTGGAGCCGGTGGGTCCGCTCCGCTTCGGCACGAGCGACCTCGCCGCCGAGGGCTACCAGCACGTCGACGGCGCCATCCGCGTCGGCAGGCGCCTGGCACAGGAGATCATCGACGAGGACGGCGCGACCGCACCGGCCCCCCACAGCGAAGGAGCACAGCCCGCATGAGCACCCACTACGCCGTGATCGACCCGGCCACGGGGGAGACCCTCCGCGAGTACCCGACCCTCGGCGACGCCGAGCTGACCGCGGCGATCGGCTCGGCGCAGGACGCGTACTCCTCGTGGTCGCGGACCGTGCCCGTCGCGACCCGCGCGGCGCTGATCGCCCGCGTGGCAGAGCTGCACGTCGAGCGCGCCGACGAGCTCGCGGCGATCATCGTCCGCGAGATGGGCAAGCCGCTCGACCAGGCGCAGGGCGAGGTCGGCTTCGCCGCCGACATCTACCGCTACTACGCCGAGAACGGCGAGGCCTTCCTCGCCGACGAGCCGATCGAGCTCGCCGAGGGCACCGGCTCCGCGCTGATCCGCCGCGCCGGGCTGGGCGTGCTCCTGGGCATCATGCCGTGGAACTTCCCCTACTACCAGGTGGCCCGCTTCGCCGGCCCGAACGTGGTCGCGGGCAACACGATCCTGCTCAAGCACGCGCCGCAGTGCCCGGAGTCGGCCGCCGCCATCGCCGACATGTTCCGCACCGCGGCCGAGGAGCTGGGCGCGCCCGCCGGCGTCTACGTGAACCTCTACGCCACGAACGAGCAGGCCGCGACCGTCATCGCCGACCCCCGGGTCCAGGGCGTCTCCGTCACCGGCTCCGAGCGGGCCGGCGCGGCCGTCGCGGAGCTCGCGGGCCGCCATCTGAAGAAGGTCGTGCTCGAGCTCGGCGGCTCCGACCCGTTCGTGCTCCTGTCGACCGACGACCTCGACAAGGCGGTCGAGGACGCGGTCGCCGCGCGCCTGGACAACAACGGCCAGTCCTGCAACGCCGCGAAGCGCTTCATCGTGATCGACGAGCTGTACGACGCGTTCGCCGAGAAGTTCACGGAGGCGTTCACCCGCGCCCAGCCGGCCGATCCGTTCGCGGAGGGCACCCTCCTCGGCCCGCTCTCCTCCTCCGCCGCGACGGAGCGCCTCGAGGCGCAGCTGGCGGCCGCGCGCGAGCAGGGGGCCACCGTCCGCGCCAGCGGCGAGGTGACCGGCAACTTCTTCCCGCCCGCCGTGCTCGAGGGCGTCACGCCCGAGATGGACGCCTACCGCGAGGAGTTCTTCGGCCCCGTCGCCGCGCTCTACCGCGTCCGCGACGAGGACGAGGCGATCGCCCTCGCGAACGACACCCCCTACGGCCTCGGCTCCTACCTCTACACGACCGACCAGGAGCAGGCGCTGCGCCTGGCGGACCGGATCGACGCGGGGATGGTCTGGATCAACCTCGTCCTCGGCGACGCGGCCGAGCTGCCCTTCGGCGGCGTGAAGCGCTCGGGCACCGGCCGCGAGATGGGCCGCCCCGCCCTCGAGGAGTTCGTGAACAAGAAGCTCATCCGCATCGCGTGAGACGGGCGCGGGCCGGGCCCCGGAGTCGATCCGGAGCCCGGCCAGCAGCCGCTCGGCCTGCGCCCGCTCACTTCTTCGTCAGCGACGACTCCTTGTGCGCGGCCTTCGCGTCGGTCTTGTCGCTCTGCACGATCCAGTAGGGCTCGTCGTCCGAGGCGTTGAACTTCTGCCCCTCGAACTGGAACTCCTTCGTCTTCTTCTCGACCAGCTCGCCGTGGGTCTCGCCCTGCGAGGTGTTCCAGCTGATCTTGTCGCCCTTCTTCACGAGGCGGCTCCTCTCTCTCGGTCGCGCCGGAGCGCGGTGGTCCCCTCGCGCGGGAGCGCGATGGTGGTGGTGACGTCGACGATCGCCGGAGCGGCGGGCGCCGACGAGAAGCCGAACCGCACGGGCGGCGAGAGCGGGCGCAACGGGCCGAGGTCCTCCTCCGCCAGCACCGCGTGGACGCCCTCGACGCGGCGGATCGCCCGCACGCCGTAGTACTCGCGGCGTCCGTGCCCGGCCGACCCGGCCGTGCTGACCCCGCGGACGAGCAGGGAGGCGACCGGCGAGATCGCGGTCAGCCATGCCGGGTGCTCGGCGAGCGGTCGTGGAACGATCCGCAGCAGCCGGCCGAGCGGAGTGAGACCGCCGAGCTCCAGTCGCACCGCGAGCGGTCCGGCCGCGACGGACAGGCCGCCCGCGATCCTCCGCCACGACACCGGCGCGATCCGCACCTCGTCGAACGCGTACGTCGACCCGATGAAGTCCGCGACCTCGCGGGTCGGTGCGATCAGGAGGCGGTGGCCGTCGCCGTCCTCGACCATCGCGTCGGCGAACGGGCCGAAGGGGGTGTCCTCCCAGAGGCCCAGCACGATCCTCGTGCCCGAGGACGTGCCGAACCCCGCGATGCGCCCGCCGAAGCGGAGGAGCCGCGGGGTCCGGCCGGTCATCAGGAGGCCGAGCGCAGCAGCGTGAACGAGCCGTCGCGGACGATCAGCGTGGTGACCTCGCCCTCGACGACCTGCTCCGGGTCGCTCGAGGCGGCCAGCGTCCACTCGGCGGCGGGCGCCTCGGGAACGGTGAACTCGACGCCGTTCTCCGCCGCGTTCAGCAGCAGGGCGAAGCTCGCGCTGCCCTCGTGCTCGAACACGAACGTGATCGAGCGGGCGTCGGGGTTGTCCCAGTCCTCGTCGGCGAAGCCCTGCGCGTCGGAGCGGAGGATGTCGACCGTGTCGGGGCCGCCGTCGCCGGGCGCGCGGCGGAACCACTTCGGGCGCAGCGCCGGCTCCGCGGCGCGGAGGGCGATCAGCTCGCGGGTGAAGGCGAGCAGCTCGCGGTCCGCGTTCTCCCAGTCGAACCACGAGATCTCGTCGTCCTGGCAGTAGGCGTTGTTGTTGCCGCCCTGGGTGCGGGCGATCTCGTCGCCGCCCAGGATCATCGGCACGCCGGCCGAGAGCAGCAGCGTCGCGAGGAAGTTGCGGCGCATGCGGTCGCGGCGCTCGTTGACCGCCTCGTTCTCGGTCGGGCCCTCGGCGCCGTTGTTGGAGGAGCGGTTGTCGCTCTCGCCGTCGTTGTTGTCCTCGCCGTTGGCCGCGTTGTGCTTGCGCGAGTACGCGGTGAGGTCGGCGAGGGTGAAGCCGTCGTGCGCGGTGACGAAGTTGATGCTGGAGACCGGCGAGCGGCGGTCGGCCTCGTACACGTCGGGGGAGCCGAGGACGCGCTGCGCGGTCGTGCCGAGCACCGAGTCGGCGCCGTTCCAGAAGTCGCGCACGTCGTCGCGGAACTTCCCGTTCCACTCCGACCAGTCCGCGGGGAAGCCGCCGACCTGGTAGCCGGCGGTGTCCCACGGCTCGGCGATCATCTTGACGGGCGCGAGCACCGGGTCCTGCGCGATCAGGTCGAGGAAGGCGCTGTGCACCTCGGCCTCACCGGTCTGGCGGGTGAGGGTGGTGGCGAGGTCGAAGCGGAAGCCGTCGATGTGCATCTCGGTCACCCAGTAGCGCAGGGAGTCCATGATCAGGCCGAGCGCGGCCGGGTGCGCGACGTTGAGGCTGTTGCCGGTGCCGGTGGTGTCGAAGTAGTTCGCGCGGTCCTCCTCCACCAGGCGGTAGTAGGAGCCGTTGTCGATGCCCTTGAACGAGAGGGTGGGGCCCTTGTCGTTGCCCTCGGCGGTGTGGTTGTAGACCACGTCGAGGATGACCTCGAGGCCGGCCTCGTGGAACGCCTTGACCATGGCCTTGAACTCGTCGACCTGCGAGCCGTCGTCGCCAGCGTGGGAGTACTCGTTGTGCGGCGCGAAGAAGCCGAGGGAGTTGTAGCCCCAGTAGTTGCGCAGGCCCTTCTCCTCGAGGTGCGAGTCCTGCACGAACTGGTGCACGGGGAGCAGCTCGACCGAGGTCACGCCCAGGTCGGTGAAGTGCTTGATCGCGGCGGGGTGCGCGAGGCCGCGGTAGGTGCCGCGGATGTCCTCGGGCACGTCGGGGTGCAGCTTCGTGAAGCCCTTCACGTGCACCTCGTAGACGACGGTCTCCTCGAGCGGGATGCGCGGCGCGGTGTCGCCGCTCCAGTCGAAGGAGTCGGGGTCGGTGACGACGCAGCGGGGGACCGCGTGCGCGGAGTCGGCGTCGTTGCGGGTGTCGGCGTCCTCGTAGAACTGGCCGAAGACGTCCTCGGACCAGGTGTACGAGCCCTCGATCGCGGTGGCGTGCGGGTCGAGGAGGAGCTTGGCGGCGTTGTGGCGGAGGCCGTTGGCGGGGTCCCAGGGGCCGTCGACGCGCAGTCCGTAGCGGGTGCCGATGCCCATCTCGGGGACGAGGCCGTGGAAGACGTGGCCGGTCCGCTCGGTGAGGGCGACGCGGGTCTCTGCTCCGGACTCGTCGAAGAGGCAGACCTCGACGCTGTCCGCGGTCTCGGAGTAGACGGCGACGTCGGCGCCGGCGTCGCCGCGGAGGGAGACGCCGAGGGGATACGGGAAGGAACGGGGGGATGCGGGCATGCGTCCATCCTGACCGGGCGGCTCCGGGAGCTTCGCGCCCTTGTCGCCGCGCCCGCCTCCCGCTAATCTTCCAGGCCCTCCCTTCGACACGGCGCCCTCCGCGGGCGTATAGTCAGCTGGCTTACTAAATCGCCGGAGGAGAGCGTCGTGCGCAACCGCAAGTGGATCGGGCTGGTCGTCATCAGCCTCGGAGTGGCGACGATCATCGTCGACTCGACCATCGTCAACGTCGCCATCCCGTCGATCGTCGCCGATCTCGGGATCACCTCGACCCAGGTGCAGTGGGTGCAGGAGTCGTACACGCTCGTGTTCGCCGCGCTCCTGCTGGTCTTCGGCACCCTCGCCGACCGCTGGGGCCGGCGCCGCATGCTGATCGTCGGCGTCTCGCTCTTCGCGCTCTCCTCCGTCGCGGCGGCCCTCGCTCCGACCGGCGACCTGCTGATCCTCTCCCGGGTCGTGCAGGGCGTCGGAGGAGCGATGGTGCTGCCGACGACCCTCTCGCTCATCAACGCCACCTTCCGCGGGCGCGAGCGCGCCATCGCCTTCGCCGTCTGGGGCTCGACCATCGGCGGCATGACCGCGGTCGGCCCGCTGCTCGGCGGCTGGCTCACCACCGACTTCTCCTGGCGCTGGGCGTTCGGCATCAACATCCCGCTCGGCGTGATCATCGTGGTCGGAGCGCTGCTGTTCGTCGACGAGTCGCGGCAGCCCGACGGGCGGCGGGTCGACCTCGTCGGCGCCGCGCTCTCGATCATCGCCTCCGCCTCCCTCGTGTTCGCCCTCATCGAGGGGCGCACCCTCGGCTGGTGGGGCGTCGACGAGCGGCTGAGCGTCGGCGGCTGGAGCTGGCCGCTCAGCCTCTCGCCGGTCCCGATCGCGTTCGCCGTCGCGGTGCTCGCCGGGGTCGCCTTCGTCCTCTGGGCGCGGGCCCGCGAGCGCGCCGGGCGCTCGGCGATGCTCGCGATCGGGCTCTTCCGCCTCGCCTCGTTCCGCAACGGCAACCTCGCCGCGATGATCGTCTCGCTCGGCGAGTTCGGGATCATCCTGGCGCTGCCGATCTGGCTCCAGAGCGTCCTCGGCTACACGGCCGTGCAGACCGGCCTGGTGCTCCTCGCGCTCGCGCTCGGCTCCTTCGTCGCCTCGGGCTTCGCCGGCGCCTTCGGCAACAGGGTCGCGCCGGTGCTGATCGTGCGGGTGGGCCTCTTGGCCGAGATCGTCGGAGTCGCGGGCATCGGCCTGGTCGTCTCCGACTCCACCCCGTGGTGGGCCCTCGTCCCGTTCCTCGCCGTCTACGGCTTCGGCGTCGGCCTCGCGACGGCGCAGCTGACCGGGGTCGTGCTCCGGGACGTGCCCGTCGAGCTCAGCGGGCAGGGCTCGGGCACGCAGTCGACCGCGCGGCAGATCGGCTCGGCGCTGGGCATCGCCGTGCTCGGGACGATCCTCTACACCTCGACCGCGGGGGTCCTCACGACCTCGCTCGAGCAGCAGGGCCTCCCCGCGGAGCAGGTCGCGAGCACCGTCGACGCGGTGGTCGACTCCTCCGGCGCCGCGATCGCAGGGCTGGCCGCCTCACCGGACACCGCCGACGCGGCCCGGGCGGCGGGCGAGGCGTTCTCGGACGGCACCCGCTACGCCGCCTTCGCGGCCGCCGGGTTCCTCGCCGTCGGCTTTGTGGCCACGCTCTCGCTCGGCCGACCGGCCGAGGAGGAGGAGACGGTGGTCAGCTCAGCGGAGCCGAGTCGTCGGCGGTGAAGACGATCTTGCCGATCGTGCGGTCGGCGCCGGTCGCTCGGCGCGACAGCACGTCGACGACGTCGCCCAGCGGATGCACGGCGCCCGGCCGGGGTCGCAGCTCGCCGGAGGCGGCGAGCGAGACCGCGCGCCCGATCCGCTCCGCCGTCGCCACCACGATCATGTTGCGCACCCGCGGGCGGTCGCGGCGGACGAGGCCCGTCGCCTGCGAGACCAGCGCCGGACCGCTCGGCACCAGCGTCGCGATGCGCCCGCCCTCGGCCAGGAGGATCGCCGCGTCGTCGACCGGCAGGTGGCCGGAGACGTCGACGACCACGTCGAAGCGGCCGCCCAGCACCCCGAGGTCGAGCGCGCGGTAGTCGTGCGGCTCGGCGCCGAGCGAGCGGAGGAGGTCGGCGGAGGCGGCCGAGCCGGTGGCCGCGACCGTGCATCCCGCCCGCACCAGCAGCTGGATCGTCGGATCGCCGATGGCTCCCGAGCCGCCGCTGACGAGGACGCGCTCGCCGGCGCGCACGTGCAGTGCGTCGACCAGGCCCACCGCGGTGCCGCCCGACATCGCGAGCGTGACGGCCTCGACGAAGCCGAGGGAGTCGGGCATCGGGACGAGCGAGCGGCTGCGCGCGATGGACGCGTCGGCGAAGGCGTCGCCGTCGCGGGTCATCCCCACCACGCGGTCGCCGATCGCGACCGAGTGCGACCCCGGGCCGAGCGCCTCGACGGTGCCGGCGATGTCGAGGCCGAACCCGTAGGGACGGGAGCGGCCGACGGCCATGATCCGCGCGGAGCCGGACAGGATCTTCTCGTCGGTCGCGTTGATGCTCGCCGCGCGCGTGCGCACCAGGACCTCGCCGCGACCCGGCATGGGCACCGGCGCTTCCCGCCACGAGAGCAGATCGGGCCCGCCGAACCTGTCGTACCCGAGTCGTCGCATGTCGCTCCCGTCGTCCGTGCCAGCCCCCCGAGCCTAGGGCGTGGCCGCTGAGCGGAAGCGTCGCTCGCGCCCGGCGGAACCCCCTCCAGTGCCCGCGGGCCCGGTGCTACCGTGGCGGCCATGAGCGCAGACGACAGCCCCGAGTTCGCAGGCTTCGAGGCCACCCCCTCCACCGATGCGGAGAAGGCCGACGACGTCCGTCCCGCCGACGCCGAGGTCGAGGAGAACACGACGGCCGACGAGAGCCGCGACCCGGACCACGGCTACGACCCGATGAGCGAGAGCGGCTCCGAGAACGCCCCCGAGGACGAGGTCGGCCCCCGCGAGGACGAGGAGGGCCTGCTGCCCCCCGGCAGCACCGCCGAGGGAGCCGGCACCGCACTCGGCGCCGACGCGATCGAGGGCGGCGAGCCCCTGGGCGAGAACGCGAGCGCCGGCACCCCCGGCCAGCTCGCCGACGAGCGCTGGCGCACCAACGGCATCAACCCGCTGGGTTGAGCCTTCTTCCGCGGCGGCCGGCTACCGCCGCGGTAACGACCACCGCCGGAGGCGAACCGTCGAAACGCGTTCCAGCGTTTCGGCGTAGCCGGACGCGACCCGCTCCACCTGCCCGGCCACTCCTGGGAGCCGACCGCGCCGCGGCGGGCGGGGACCGCCGCGCAACAAACACAGCTGGCGTTCCGGTTGCTCGGAGGAGGAGCAGGGGTGGGCGCCGTAGCGTTCCGGGAGCGCGGCACGCCGGTCGCGCGGACGGGGAGTCCCATGTCGTTGTTCCTGAACCGCACTCGTGAGGTCCGATGGACCGAGGACGAGAGGCGGGCGCTGGCCGAGGCGGTGGCGGAGGACCGGGCCGACGCCTGGCGCGGAGTGGGTGCGCTCGATCGCACCGTCGTCGTCTCGACCGAGGATCCCGGCGTCCGGGGCGGCGCGCGCTGGCCCACCGATCACCGTGCCTTCCTGCGCGTGGACCGCGGCGCCTCCGTGGTGCTCGCGACCGACGGGCTGAGCGATCCCTTCGACCGGCTCGCGCATCCCGGCACCGGTCTCGGCCTCGAGCTGTGCCTCGAGACGTCCGCCGTCCGCGGTGTCCCCACCGCCGAGCTCTGGAACCACTGGCACTTCCGCCTGCTGTACGAGGCCGCCCGACGGGCCGCCCTGCAGGGGGTTTGCTGCCGCAGCTCCCTCGACACGGCGCGGCTCGCGAACGTCGCGGCGCCGCCCGCCTGGACCGACGAGCAGGGCACCGTCGGTGTCCTCCTGGGCCTGCGCAGCCCCGGCCTGCCCGAGCGGCTCGACCTGGCGACCGGTCACGCCGACCTGGTCACCCTCACGCCACTGCGGCCGCAGGAGCACGCCCGGGCGTCGGTCGACGCGGGCGCCCGTGCCGAGATCGCCGAGCGCCTCCGGGCCCTGCCGCACGAGGAACTCGTGCACACGGCCCGGCCGCTCGTGGTCTGAGGAGCGTCGCGGCTCAGGAGCCCTCGGCCGGCTCCGGCACCACGGTCATCTCGCCGGTGTTGTTCGCGCTCGCGATGAACTGCTCGATCCACAGGCGGTTGAGCGACGGGCGCTTGCTGCCGTGGAACCGGAAGTGCAGCGGAGTCGTCGGGTGCACCCAGACGGAGCTGCGGCCGTAGCCGGACGATTCCGGCTCGCTCCAGGAGAGGCTGAACGACTCGTTCCGCCGCATCTTGGTGAACATCGCGACCTTGAGGTGCGCGAGGAGCCGGTCCTCGAAGTCGATCTCGAGTGATTGCGGTCCGTAGATCAGTCGTCCCATTGTCTCCGCCGTGAAGTCGTGCCGACGCGCCGGAGTCCCGGACGGCGTCGCGGGCTCCGTGAGCTCGGGAGCCGCCACGGAGAGGATACCGATCCTGCGGCCCGGAGGGGTGACACGGCTCTCGCCTCCGCCGGCCGGGGGCGGAATCACTCCGTCAACGACGGACGCCCCGCCGACCGGATCCGGGGATCCTGGTCGACGGGGCGTCGGAAGTCGGAGATTACTCGCCGACGCCGCGGATGTTCGCGGCCTGCGGGCCCTTGCGGCCCTGCTCGACGTCGTACTCGACGTGCTGGTTCTCGACGAGCTCGCGGTAGCCCTGCTTCGCGATGGCGGAGAAGTGCGCGAACACGTCGGCGCCTCCGTCGTCGGGAGCGATGAAGCCGAAGCCCTTTTCGGAGTTGAACCACTTAACGGTGCCAGTAGGCATTTCTTTTCCTTATGTGTTAATGACGCCGACCGGGGCCGGCGTCGTCAGAGTCCGCACGAGTGTGCGGTACCCGCTCGACTCGGCCTCCGCGGGTGAAACACGCGTCTGCCGGAGTCGTCCGGGTCGTCTAGGGGCTGAGCTCGCGCCTCCGGGGGAGGGCGGCTCTGCGGGGGAGAACGTCCCGCGGACCGGGCGGGCCGGTGGAGCGGGGGTCGAACGAGGAACGGCGCGGCTTCCGCGGCGTCCTGTGAAGGGCGGTACCCGCGTGCGAGGCGGGCGTTCGAACCGGACGACCGAGGACGATGCTCTCGGTCGGTGCGGTCTCTATCAGGGGCTGAGTCTCTTCGTCGTCGTGCGACTTCTCAGCCGTGGAATTCGGGCGATCGCCCAGGAGATGTCTCGACTCTACGGGATCACGGCCCCCGAGCGCGACCGCCCGCGTCATACGGCGCGCCGATCCGCGTGCGCTGGACGGCCGGAAGGCCCGCTGGAGTGGGTCGCGGTGTGCCACGATACGACTCGGAACGCGCCGACCCCACCGCCGACGCCGCGGTGCTGCTGCGCGAGCAGCGGGAGGTCGGCGTGCTCTGCGCTCGGCGGGCCGGCGGGGTGCTCACCGCCGCCTCAGCCCTGCACCTGCTCGCCCTGACTCCGGCCCAGCTGCTGACGGTGGTGCCGAGCGCCGCGCTGCTCGTCGTCTCGGCGCTCGTGCAGCTCGCGCCCAGCCGGTCCGTCGCGACGGGGGCGAGGGCGGTCGCCCTCGGGCTCGCGCTGGACGTCGCGGCGCTCGTCGCGTTCCTCTCGCCGGACGTCGACGCCTCCCTCCGAGCCGTCCTGAGCGGGATCACGATGCTCACCTCGATGGCGCTGCCGTGCGCGATGCTCGCCGTCGGCGCCTGGCGGGGCCTGCCCTGGGCCGCGGTCCTGGCGCTGCTCCCGGTCCTGGTCCTCGGGGCGGCGACGACGGGGGCGTCCGGGCGCGCGCCGTTCGTCCTCCTCTCGATCGTCGTCTGCTGGGCCCTGCTGCTGACGGCCGCCCGCTGGCTCGCGGGCAGCGTCGCGCGGGCCCACGTCGGCACGGCCCGTCTCCGGAGGGCCCACGACGCCGAGCGCCGCTCCAGCGAGACCGAGTCGCGGCACCGCGCCGACGCGCGGCTCATGCACGACACCATCCTGGCGACCCTGACGCTCGTGGCCCATCGGGGCGAGGGAGTGCCGGCTCCGGTGCTGCGCGACCGGGCGGCGGCCGACCTCGCGCTCCTGCGCGGTGTGGAGGCGGTGGACGAGCCGGAGCCGGCCTCCGGCGTCCGGCTGCCCGAGCCGCTCGCCGCGCTCGGTCGGCGGTCGGCGGAGGTCGGCGTCGAGGTGCGCTGGCACGGCGGTGCCCAGCCGCGGATCCGTGCGGAGGTGCTCGACGCCCTGGTGCGCGCGACCGGGGAGTGCCTCGAGAACGTGCGCCGTCACTCCGGGGCAGCGCTGGCGCACGTGAGCGTCGCGGAGGAGGCGGGCTCGCTCCGCGTCGTCGTCACGGACGAGGGGCGCGGCTTCGATCCGGCCGCGGTGCCGCCGGGGCGCCTGGGCCTCGCGGAGTCCGTCGTCGGCCGCGTCGAGGCGGTGGGCGGCACGGTCCGGGTCTTCTCGGCGCCGGGATCCGGCGCGACCGTGCTGCTGAGCGTGCCGCTGCTGAGCGTGCCGCTGTGAGCGGGACGCGGCAGGAGGAGGGGCCGGAGGACGGGACGCTCCTCGAGCTGGTCCGCGCGGCGGATCGGAGCCCCGGAGCGTTGTGGAGCATCCGCGAGCGCCTGACGCGGCCGAACCGCCTGAGCGGGAGCTACCTCGGGATGGGCTTCCTCACCATGGCGGTGATGCTCGACATCCGCGGACTGATCTCGTACCTCTGGTCCCTCGACGCACGGTCCGCGACCTGGGTGAGCGGTCTCTCCTGGCTGCTCGTGATCGCCGCGAGCGCGGCGGGGGCCGCGATCGCCCTGCGCCGCCACGGCGAGCTGCCGCGCTGGGCCTTCGCGGGCGTCCTCGGCGTCGACGTGATCGCGCTGCTGCTCGAGTTCGCCGACCACGCGCTGCCCACTCCGGCACCGATGTACTACCCGTCGGTCTGCGTGGGAGTGGGCGCGGGCGTGATCGCGCTGATCACCTTCCAGCCGCTCTCGCGCTCGTTCCTCGCCCTCGTGGTCCTGGTCGCGCTCGCGGCGCTCGGACTCGTCGGCCAGGCGCTGCTCGGCGACGGAGGCGCCGCCCTCGCGGTGGGCAACGTCCTCCTCGCCACCGCGCCGGCGGCCGTGTGCGTCGTCGTGCTGACCGCGCTCGACCAGTACGTGCGGCGCACGCTCGACCGGAGCCTGGCCGACAGCACCGTCCACGCCGCGGACGACGAGTTCTCGCAGGTGGACGCCCGCATCGAGGAGCTCCTCGAACGGGTCCGGACGCCGGTGCCGCTGGACGAGGAGCTGGGCGAGCGGGCGCGGGTGCTCGGAGACGAGCTCCGCGAGGCGCTCGCCCGCAGCCACGACCGCACCTGGCTGAGGATCGCGGTGGAGGAGTCGGCGCTGCTGTCCTCCGCTGTCGCGATCGACGATCCGAGCGGGGCCGCGGCGCTGCTGGCCCCGCTCGACCGCTCGCGGCTGCTCTCGGTGCTCTGGCTGCTCACCGCCCCCGCGGGGAGGGCTCCGCTCGCCGTCCGTCTGGAGCCGGGCCAGGGCGGCGGGGTGGAGCTCGCCCTGGTCGCCGCGGGCATCCGCGCCCGCGACCTCGACCGCTCGGTCTGGGGCATCCTCAGCGAGCTCGGCGAGCACCGCACGACGACCGACCACGGCGCGACGAGGATCCTCGTCGCCCACCGCCCCCGGAGGAGGACGACGACATGAGCGACGAGCCCGCGATCACGCTGGCCATCCTCGACGACCACCCGATCCTGCTGGCGGCGCTGGCGGAGTGGATCCGCCGCTCGGGCACGGACATCCGCGTGGCGGCGACGGCCGGCACCTGGACGGACCTGCTCGCGCATCCGGCCTTCCCGACCGACGTGGTGCTGCTCGACATCGACCTCGGCGACGAGCTCGACCTCGCCATGAAGATCCGGATCATCGCGGCCGCCGGCGCCGCCACGATCATCATCAGCACGCACTCCGAGCCGGGGACGATCAGCCGGGCGCTCGAGGCCGGGGCGCACGGCTACGTGGTCAAGAGCGAGCGGACCGAGACGATCCTCGCGGCGATCCGAGCGGCGGCGCGCGACGAGCGCTTCCTGACGGCGCAGACGCGGGAGCTGCTCGGGGCCGACCGCCCGGGCACCCTGACGCACCGCGAGCGGGAGATCGTCCGCCTCTTCGTCGACGGGATGCCGCTGAAGCAGGTCGCCACGCTCCTCGGCATCACACAGGACGCCGCGCGGAGCTCGCTGCGCAGCGCCCGGGGCAAGTACCGGGCGGAGGGGCTGGCCGTCGGCACGAAGATCTCGCTCCGCCGGCAGGCGCTGCGCGACGGGATCGTCGAGCGCTAGGCGCGCGCTCGACGATCCCGGGGCCTAGACCGTCTCTGCGCGCTTCTGCCGCGCGGGCTCGGCGGGGTCGGAGGGTCCGTTCCAGATCGAGACGATGCCCCAGACGACGGCCGCGATCGGCACGGCCAGCACGGCGCCGACGATGCCGGCGAGGACGGTGCCCACGGTCAGGGCGATCAGGACGATCAGCGGGTGCAGCTTCAGCGAGCGCGCCATCACGACCGGCTGGAGGAAGTTGCCCTCGAGCTGGTTGACCCCGATGACGACCAGGATCACGATCAGCGCGGCGACCGGGCCGTTGGCGACCAGGGCGACGAGAGCGGCGAGGATGCCCGCGGCCGTGGCTCCGACGATCGGGATGAACGCGGTGAGGAAGACGATGACGGCGAGCGGGATCGCCAGCGGCACCTGGATGATCGCCAGTGCGACTCCGATGCCGATCGCGTCGACCGCCGCGACGGTCGCCGTTCCGCGGACGTAGCCGCCCAGCACATCGACCGTCTTGTGCCCGACGCGCTTGGCGCGCTCGTAGCCCGAGCCGGTGAAGGGGCGCAGGAGGAACTCCCAGATCTTCGGGCCGTCCTTCATGAAGAAGAAGAGCACCACGATCATCAGCACGAGGCCGGTGATGAAGTTCGCCGCTGCGGAGACGCCCGCGAGCGCGCCGTTGCCGAACGAGCTGGAGGTGAGGAAGTCGACGACCGACTGGCGGGCGGACTCGATCTGCTCGTCGGTGATCTGGAACGGCAGGTGCTGCACGTAGTCCTGCAGCGAGGTGATGCCGTCGGAGGCGCTGCTGACCAGCTCGTCCCACTGGTTGCGGACCGCGACCGTGATCAGCCAGCCGACCGCGCCGAGGACCGCGAGCAGCCCGATCAGCGCCAGCCAGGTCGCGAGGATCGACGGCACGCCCTTGCGCCGCATCCACGCCAGCACCGGGTGGATCGCCGCGGCGAGGATGAGCGCGATCATCACGGGGATGAGCACCAGCGTGAGCTGCGTCATCGCGAAGACGAGCACCGAGGCCAGCAGGAGGACGATGACCACCTGGAGGCAGCGGGTGGCGAACCGGCCGAGGCCGTCGCTCCAGACCCGCCGCTGCGGATCAGGTGCGCTCGGCTGCGGCGCAGCGGCGCTGGTCGAGGAGTCGTTGCGGTCGAAGAAGCCCATGGAGGGACGGTATCGGCTCGGGCCGACCTGCCGTCCCTCCTTGACACCCCGCCCGCGCCGCGGCGATGCGGGGGTCAGAGACCGGCGGGCTTCTCCGGCGTGCGCAGCCAGGCATCGAAGAAGTCCGCCAGGTCGGAGCCGGAGACGTTCTCGGCCAGGGCCTGGAAGTCGGCGGTCGTCGCGTTCGAGTAGCGGTTCTCGGAGGCCCAGCGCTTCAGCAGCACGCCGAACGCGTCCGCGCCGATCCGGTCGCGGAGGGCGACGAGCGTCAGGCCGCCGCGGGCGTAGACGGGCGCGTCGAAGAGGCCCGCGGCTCCGGGGTCGGCGACGGCGGTCGACCAGAACGGGTCGTCGGCGGGAGCGGCGGCGACCCGGGCGGCGGACTCGGTGACGCTCGCGCCGCCGGTGTGCTCCTCCCAGAGCCACTCGGCGTAGGTCGCGAAGCCCTCGTTCAGCCAGATGTCGGACCAGGTCTCCGGCGTGACGCTGTCGCCGTACCACTGGTGCGCGGTCTCGTGCGCGACGGTCGACTCGTCCGCGCCGCCGGAGTAGAACGAGCGGCCCTGGGTCTCGAGGGCGTAGCCGATCCGCTCGTCGTCGACCACGGCTCCGGCCGAGCGGAACGGGTACGGGCCGAAGACGGAGGAGAAGTAGTCGATGATCGCGCCCTGCTTCGCGAGCGCCGCCTCGGTGCGGGCGCGGGTGTCGCCGGTGATGTCCCGGTCGATCGCGTCGATGGTCGTCACGCCGCCCTGGGTGGAGCGGACCAGGTCGTAGTCGCCGATGTTCACCATGGCGAGGTAGCTCGCCATCGGGCTGGTCTCGACCCAGCGCGAGGTCGTCCACCCCTTCGACGTGGTGGGGGAGCCGACCGGCAGGCCGTTCGCGACCACCGTCCGGCCCTCCGGGACCGTGATGCTGAAGGTGTAGCGCGCCTTGTCGGCGGGCGAGTCGTTGACGGGGTACCAGGTCGAGGCGCCGTCCGGCTCGCTGGCGACCAGGGCGCCGTCGTCCGTCGACCACCAGCCGAAGGGGGCCCCGGTGCCGTCGACGGGGTTCCCGGTGGTCCCGGCGTAGTCGATGCTCACCAGCGCGGGCAGGCCCTTCCGGAGGGTCCGGGCGGGCGTGACGGTCAGCTCGTCCCCCGACTGCGAGAACCGGGCGCCCCCGGCGTTGACGGTGACCTTCGAGACGGTGAGGCCGGTCAGGTCGAAGGAGAGCGAGCGCAGGTCCTTCTGGGGCGCGAGGGTGACCACGGCCCTGCCGCCGAGGGCCCGGGTCGCCGGATCGTACTTCAGGACGAGGCTGTAGGTGAGGGCGTCGAAGCCGCTGCTGCCGAGGCCGGGGAAGTAGGGATCGCCGGCGCTGGTGCCCCCGTCGACGGCGCCCGCGCGGGCGGCGGGGGAGGCGATGGCGGCGGGTGCGAGGAGGAGGGAGGAGGCCACGAGCGCGCTGAGCGCGGCTGACGCACGGAATGTCATGTCCGCACGCTAGCGGGCGGGCGTTTCGTGCGCGTGTCGGCACCGTGCCGAGGAGAAGCCCCGTCGATCGACGGACGGGCGATCACGTTCCTGCCGGGGCGAGTCAGCTGCGGAATCCGTCGCCGCCACGGAGCATCGCACGGTGGAATTACCCATTCGAGCGGTCGAAGCCGCGCGGATCGTTGCGGCGGCGACGGATTCCGCACTACAGTCGCCGTGTTCATGCAGGTGCATGGGGTGCGGTACCCGAAGCCGCACTGCACCGCCCTGCTCGGAGCAGACGCCTCCGCCGGGAGGGATGACGATCCTCTCTCCCGGCGGGAGGCGGACCGGGCGGATCCGCCCGGCCGCCGCCGGCGCTAGGCCGGGACGCGCACCGTCAGCCCGCCGGGCTCGATCCAGGTGCGGAACGCCGAGGTCGAGCCGAACGGGTCGCCGTCGAGCTCGATCTCCTGCGCGTGCTCGAGGCGGACCGTGAGGTCGCGGCCCTTCACGTACCGCAGGGCCGACACCTCCTTGGTCAGGCCCATCAGCTTCTTGCCGACGACGCCGCTGCGGCGGAGCACGCCGTTCTCCCACACCACCTTGAAGATGATCTGCACCCAGCCGAAGAAGCCCTCGGGGCGCAGCAGGACGATGTCGAACTCGCCGTCGTCGACGGCCGCGTCCGGCAGCAGGAGGATGTTCGCCGGCAGGGCGCCGCAGTTGCCCACGATGATCGTGTGCGCGCGCACCTTGCGGGTCTTCGAGCCGTCGAGGCGGTAGCGGAACTCGAGCTGGTTCTTGTCGAGCAGGGCCTTCCGCAGCGCGTCCACGTAGGCGAGCCAGCCGGCCCGCTTCTTGAGGTCGTCGTCGGTGTTGGCGAGCATCTTCGCGTCGATCCCGAGGCCCGCCATCACGACGTAGGCGTGGCGATCGCGGCCCGTGGAGGTCTCGATGTCGATCATCCCGACGTCGATCGCCCGGTCCTGACCGGAGAACGCGACGGTCAGGGAGTTGTCGATGTCGTCGAGCGTGAGGTTCAGGTTGCGGGCGAGCAGGTTGCCGGTGCCGGAGGGCAGCAGCGCGAGCGAGGCGTCGGAGCCTCGGAGGGCCTCCGCCACGACGCGGACCGTCCCGTCGCCGCCGGCCGCGATCACGACGTCGGCGCCCGCGGCGAGGGCCTCCTTCGTCTGACCGGCCCCGGGGTCCTCGACGGAGGTCTCGTACCAGAGCGTCTCCTCCCAGCCGGCGGCCTCCTCGGCGCGCTTCACCGCGGCCTTCACGGACTCCAGGTCGACCTTGACGGGGTTGTAGACGAGGGCGGCACGGCGGCGCTCAGGCATCGTCGCGGCTCTCGTCGAGCTCGTCGCCGTTCTCGTCGACACGGCCCGGACGCACGGCGGCGTCCTCGCGGATGTCGATGCGGGTGTCGCCGGCCTCGGTGGTCGAGACCTCGATGCGCGGGGCCGCGTCGGCCTCCGTCGCCTTCGGGGCGCTGGTCAGCTGGTCGTGGCGGTCGTCCGCGCTCTGGTCGGTCATGCCTGGACGGTAGCAGCGGGCGATCCGCGCCCGCGCGGGCTTGCGTCAGCGGCCGCGCGCCGCCTGGAGACCCCAGAGCACGAGCGGGATCTGGAGCGGGAGGCGCAGCAGCGTGATCGCCCGGGTCCGCGTCCGACGGGCGTCCCGCGCCATCTGCACGTTGCCGGGGAGGACGGCGGCCATCAGGGTGGCGGAGGCGAGACCGCCGACCGCGCGGGTCCGCGGGTGCAGCGTCGCGGCCGCGCAGACCAGCTCCGCCGCTCCCGAGACGAGGACCCATCCGCGCGCCGAGCCGGGCATCCCTCGCGGGACCACCGCGTCGAAGGTCCGCGGGTGCACCAGGTGGACGACTCCCGAGACCGCCATCGCCGACACGAGCACGAGCGGGCCCGCGCCCAGGCCGCTCATCGGCCCTCCGCCCCGCGCTCGAGCGGAGCGACGTGGTCGAGGATCCGGCGCCACTCGCGCACGAGCGCCAGCCGGCCGGCTCCGTCGACCGTCACGGTGCGCGCCCGCGCGAGGCGGCCGCGGTACCAGCGGCCGTCCTCGGCGCTCGCCACCGGGTCCGCGTCGCCGTGGACCAGGAGCGTCTCGGCGGTCACCCGGTCGAGGTCGTCGGCCCAGGAGCCGTCGCGGAGCGCTGCGAGGTCGGTCGCGGCGCCGCTCGGGCCCTGCCGCCAGCCCTCGGCGAGCATCCGCTCCAGCCGGTTGCGCAGTCCGCCGTGGGTGGCGAGCACCGGGTCGTCGGAGTCGATCCCGAGCGCGTCCAGGCCCGGCTGCGTCTGCGGGAGGGCGGCGGCGATCGCGTCGGCGTCCTCCCCGCGGAGGGTCTCGCGCCGCTCCCACGCGCTCGTGGGGTGCACGATCGCGCCGGCCTGCGGGGGCGCGGGGGTGCCGACCAGCGCGAGGCGGTCCACGAGGTCGGGGTGCCGGGCCGCGAGCGAGAGCGCGAACGCGCCGCCGGAGCCCCAGCCGACCACGCCGACGCTGCCGAAGCGGGCGCCCTCGACCATGCGGGCGGTGCGCTCGGAGCGGCGCAGGTACTCGGCGAGGTCGTCCGCGCGGTCCTCGACGCGGCCGTGAGCGGCGTCGACCGGGTCCGAGGCGCCGTAGCCGGGGCGGTCGAGGATCAGCAGGTGCAGACCCCACGGACCGGTGACGGTCGGGTCGGGGTCGAAGCCGCCCGCTCCGGGAGTGGGGTGGCAGAACACCACCAGCCGGTCGGCGACGGGATCGCCCGCCGCCGAGACGCCCATCCCGCGGCCGGACCGCAGCTCGAAACGGTGGTTCGCCATGTCGCCTCCCGGGTGCGCCGAGGGTCGGCGCGTCGCCCCCAGTCAAGCGGAGACGGCGGCCCGCGCGCTGGGCCTTGTGCCGGAGCGGGAGCAGTCGGACGCGTCCGGAGCGGGCGTGCTCGATGCGGCCTTCGTCGCCGAGCGCGGCGACCTCCCGCCTCTCGTCGTCGAGTCGATGGACGGGCTCCTCGCGCTCGTCTCGGGACTGCGTCCGTGACCCCTTCCCCCCCCCCGCGGAGGTCGACCCCCGTGGCAGGCGGCCGGCCGCCGCCCAGCGTGCTGGGAGCGGGCCGGCACCGGCTCCGTTCCGTGCTGCCGCGGATGATCGAGCAGGGGCGGGGCAGCGTGATCACCACCTCCTCCGTCGCCCGCGCACCGTCCGTTCGCCCGATGTCCATGTGACGCCGCGGAAGAGGGGAGCGAGGATGAAGGCGTGTCCCGTCGCCTCCTCCTCCCCGTCGCCGGCGTCCTCGCCGCGGCCCTCGCCGCCGGCGGGCTGACGCTCCTCGTCTGGACGATCGACGAGACGCCGTTCGCGCGGCCCGACGCCGGCTTCGACCGTCTGACGAGCGAGGTCGCCGCGGTGCCCGGAGTCTCCCTCGACGGCGCCGAGCGCTGGGTCGAGGCGCCTGCGTTCGGCCCGCCGACCTCGTGGGTCGGGGTCGCGGTCGAGGAGCCGGCGCTCGCCGACGCCCTCGCGACGGCCTGCGCGACCGAGTACGCGGATCCGGTGCTGTGGTCGTTCCGGGCGACGTCCGCCGGCGGGAACGCCCTCTCCTTCGCGGGCGCGGAGGAGCCGATCGGCGCGTGCCCCGCTCCCGCTGTCGACGCGTCGGGCCTGCTCGAGCGGATCGACGGCCTCGGCCGCGGCCTGGAGCTTCACGCGTCGCTCCGCGAGGGGGCCTTCGCCCTCGACTCCTTCGAGGACGTCTCCGGCGGGCTGCCCGCGCTGCTCCCGATCGTCCGGGCGGCGGAGGACCTGCGGGACGCTGCGGGCGCGGAGCGGGGCGCCCCGGTCGAGATCTCCGGCCCGTGGGCCGCGATCACCGTCGGTCCCGGCGAGCAGGAGCGGACCGCCGCGCTGCTCACGACCCTCGTCGAGGAGCACGGCGTCACCGCCTACTGGGCGACCGAGGACGGCCTGCGGATCGTCGCGCCCGACGGCGGGCACGCCGCGATCGAGGCCGCCGTGCGCGACTCCGGGCTGCCGGTGGCCGACCGGCCCCTGCGCTTCGAGGCCGACGAGTCCTGACGCCGGGCGGCTGTGAACGGGTGCGGCCTGGCTCAGACCTCGGTGGCGGGTGCTCGACGGGCTCCCCGGCTCACGACGGGAGGCACCTCCAAGACGGGGACTGCACGCTTCATGAACCGGTCGAAGTCCGGAACAGTGAACGCGGCGTACCCGTGCTCGGGAGTGAACAGGAGCCCCATCCCGATCAGCTCCGCGCGGACCGATCCGAGCTGAGTGGACGCGCGCTCCAGAAGCGCCGCGACGTCGCCCGCTTTCTGGGGCTCTGGTCCGAGCTCCGCCATGGCTCGCATGTACGCGGTCTGAAGTGGACTCGCCCGATCGAGTCGCACGCGGAAGAAGGAGCTGTCCAGCTTCGCCTCGTAGGCCTCCCTCGCCAGTTCGACGTTCTCCCGGTGGATGCAATCGTTCTCAGCCACCGTCCAGACCTGGTAGCCCAGTTCCTGGATGAAAGAGGGGTATCCGGTCGTGATCTCGACTACGAGTTCAACAGCGTCGTCGTCGTAGACCGCGCCCTCGGCCGCTGCCGGCTCTCGGAGAGCCGCTACCGCTTCGTCGTGATCGAGCGAGTCGATCCGCGGAAAGGTGAAGAGCCGCTCGGCGTACGATCTCGCATCGCCCCACCAGCTCAGCGATCTGCGGAAGACCGGCACCGACGAACGTGACGGGGAGGCTCCGCTGCACGGTCTTGTGGATGGCTTGGATGAGCGCTTCGAGCTGCGGTGAGTCGAGGAACTGGACCTCGTCGATGAGCAGGACGATCCCCTCGCCCTGCTCGGCCGCCGCTTCACCCACGGCGACGAGGACGTCCGTCAGGTCCAGTCCGAGATCCCGATGATCGGCCACTCCTTCTGCCGGCGGTACATCCCATTTGATGGACCACACGCCGTCCGCTCCGACAGACACCGCGAAGGCGCTCAAGACCGCGGCGGCGTGCCTCCCGCGGTCGGTCCATCTCGCGCGGGGGGACAGGCGGAGGAGTGCCGCCTTGAGCTGGGATGCCAGCACCTGGCGGAACCGGCCCTCGTCGTGCTTGACCGCCTCGAACTCGATCACTTCCCCGTTCTCCTCCTGGGCGATCGTCCGGAAGCTGTTGAGAAGGACCGTCTTTCCGACGCCCCGCAGCCCCGTGATGATCATCGACTGGTTCGTGCGGCCCCGTCGCAGGCGCGTCAGCAGAGTGCGGAACGCCTGGGTCTGCTCGTCTCTGCCGATGAGGATCTCCGGTCGCGCTCCCGCGTTCGGCGTGTAGGGATTGTCGACGGCATCCATACGGGCCGGTTCAGGAGTCTTACTGTGCTTTATCCAGATCGAGTGAAGCGCAGTAAAGCGATCGAACGGCGCCCGTCACGCGCGCCAGGCCGCCAGCTCCTCCGCAGCCGCCAGGACGCGGTGGGTCGGCGAGAGGTCGAGGACGCACGCGCCTGAGCGCCTGCGAGGCCCGGATCCCGCCTCCTGGACCCGCGACCCAGGGAACGCTGGCAGGATGTACGGGACGGTCGGTGCGCGAGAGCGCGCCGCACGGACGGCACCGCCCGCTGAGAGCGGCCCCGCCCGGCCCCGTCCCGCACACCTCCACCCGCTCCCGACAGCGCTCACAGCGCCGGAGCGACACATCACCGCGGCCCGACCGGGCGCGCGGTCGGACCCTGCGCCGCGCGCCCGCGTCCAGCCACTCCCTCCCGGAAGAACCGCATGAGAAACGCCAGAACCGCCAAGCCCGCCCGCCACCACCTCGAGCTCCCCAAGCCCAAGCCCCTCGAGAAGGGCGCCATGCGGATCACCCCGCTCGGCGGCCTCGGCGAGATCGGCCGCAACATGACCGTCTTCGAGCACAAGGGCAAGCTGCTCATCGTCGACTGCGGCGTCCTCTTCCCCGAGGAGAACCAGCCCGGCATCGACGTGATCCTCCCCGACTTCGCCGCGATCCGCTCGCGCCTGAAGGACATCGAGGCCATCGTCCTCACCCACGGCCACGAGGACCACATCGGCGGCGTGCCGTACCTCCTCAAGGAGCGCGGCGACATCCCGATCATCGCCTCGACCTTCACCCTCGCGCTGATCAGCGCGAAGCTGCAGGAGCACCGCATCACGCCGCGCACGCGCCCGGTGAAGGAGGGCGACCGGATCGACGCCGGCGTCTTCGACCTCGAGTTCCTCGCCGTGAACCACTCCATCCCGGACGGGCTCGCCGTCGCGATCCGCACCGAGGCCGGCCTCGTGCTGCACACGGGCGACTTCAAGATGGACCAGTTCCCGCTCGACGGGCGCACCACCGACCTCCCCGGCTTCGCGCGCCTCGGCGACGAGGGCGTCGACCTGTTCCTGGTCGACTCCACGAACGCCGACGTCCCCGGCTTCGCGATCTCGGAGGGCGACCTCGCCCCCGCGATCGACCAGGTGTTCCGCACCGCGCCGCGCCGCATCGTCGTGTCCAGCTTCGCGAGCCACGTGCACCGCATCCAGCAGGTTCTCGACGCCGCGCAGCGCCACGGCCGCAAGGTCGCCTTCGTCGGCCGCTCGATGGTCCGCAACATGGGCATCGCCGCCGACCTGGGCTACCTCAAGATCCCGGCCGGCCTCGTCGTCGACATGAAGGTGCTCGAGAAGCTCCCCGCGACCGAGATCGTGATGATCTGCACCGGTTCGCAGGGCGAGCCGATGGCGGCGCTCTCGCGCATGGCCAACAAGGACCACATCATCGACATCGGCCCCGGCGACACCGTGCTGCTGGCCAGCTCGCTGATCCCCGGCAACGAGAACGCGATCTACCGGATCATCAACGCCTTCACCCGCTGGGGCGCCACGGTCGTGCACAAGGGCAACGCCAAGGTGCACGTCTCGGGTCACGCCAGCGCGGGCGAGCTCGCCTACTGCTACAACATCCTGCGCCCCACCGCGGTGCTCCCCGTGCACGGCGAGTGGCGCCACCTCACCGCGAACGCGGCGATCGCGACCCGCACCGGGATCGACGAGAAGGACGTCTTCGTCATCGAGGACGGCGTCTCGATCGACCTGGTGAAGGGCCGCTCGCGCATCAGCGGGCGCATCCCGGCCGACCAGATCCTGGTCGACGGCACCACGATGGGCGTCGCCACCGAGGACGCGATGAACGACCGCATCGTCCTCGCCGAGGAGGGGGCCATCACGGTCCTCGCCATCGCCGACCTGGACCGCGGCACGCTCGGCGAGCCGGTCGAGTTCTTCACCCGCGGCTTCGTCGAGGAGCCGGGCTGGAAGGCCAACGCGAGCAAGGCGATCGACGACGCCGTCCTGCAGGCCGCGGGCAAGCCGGTCGAGCTCGAGGCCATGGAGGCGCTGATCACGCGCACCCTCGGCCGCTGGCTGACCCGCCGCCACCGCCGGAACCCGGTCATCACCACCATCGTCGTCGAGGAGTAGGCGCCTTCCACGCCGGCCTCCGCCTCCGCTACCCCCTGCCCCGCGAGGCGCGGGCGGAGCAGAGTGGGAGGGTCGGCAGGTCGCCGACGCGAAGGGAGAGCGCCATGAGCACCGACCGCACCACGGGTGAGGACACCGAGAAGACCGAGGACCTCCCCGACGGCACCGGGACGGACACCTCCTCCGGTGGCGGCGACACCGACACCGTCTCCGGCGGCGAGCCGGACGAGCCCGCCGAGTAGGGCCGTGAACGACGAAGGGCGGGACCGCGAGGTCCCGCCCTTCGTCGTTCCGCCGATCAGATCAGCGGGCCGTCGCTCTCGCTCGAGCGGCGGGTGACCTGCTCGCCGCTGGCCGGGTCGACGGCCGAGCGCGTGGTCGAGACGGCCTGGCGGCGGCGCGTCAGCAGGACCAGCCCGAGGATCAGGCCGACCGCTCCGGCCGCCATGAGGATGTAGCCGACCAGCTTCAGGTCGATCCCGGACACCTGCACGTCCACCGCGAAGGCGAGGACCGCGCCGACGACGAGGAGGAAGATCCCTGCTCCGATGCTCATTGCGTGCTCCTTCTGACTGCCGCCGGAGCGCGCGCGGGAAGCGCGCAGGGGCACCGGCGATCGCCCCACGGTAGACCTCGGGTCCGGCGGCCCCCAGGCCTTCCGGCGGGAGCCTCCGGGGGTGTAGGGCGGTGCCGGGTCAGCGGTCGGAGACGCGGAGCATCACGCGGGTGCGGTCGGCGCGGGTGACCAGGCCCTCGATCAGGAGGAACACGCGGTACTCGAGCCGGTACTTCGCCAGGAACACGCGGCCCAGGCGCTCCACCTCGCCGGGGTCGGCGTCGATCTCCGCGGCGGCCTCGACCGGCACCGCGTAGTCGGAGACGCGGCCGCGGCGGTCGCAGGGGACGAGGGTCACCCGCGCGTCGTTGCGGAGGCGCTTCACCTTGCCGCTGCGGCGGGGAGTGGTGACGATCAGCTCGTCGCCGTCGCGGGCGATCCAGACCGGGGTCGAGACGGCGTCCCCGGACTTCCGGAACGTGGTGAGCGAGACGAAGCGCTCGTCGGCGAGAGCGGTGAGGTCCTGGGAGAGGGGCATGTCCGAAGTAGAGCGGCCGGGAGCGGTCACCGCAAGCCTCCGTAGCACCTCGATCCGCCCCCGTAGGGTGGAGTGATGATCGACGCGACGCCTCTGATCGGCCCGACCGAGGCGCCCGATCTGCACGTGATGACCTACAACATCCGCCGGCGGATGCCGCGCCTCACCTCCCGCGCCGTCGACCAGTGGGACCGGCGCCGCCCGCTCGTCCAGCGGGTGCTGGAGCAGGAGCGCCCCTCGATCCTCGCCGTGCAGGAGGCGCTGCCGGACCAGTCGGCCGCCGTGCACGAGGCGCTGGGCTCCTCCTTCGAGGCGATGGGCTTCGGCCGGGACGCGGACCGCGGCGGCGAGCGCGTGATGCTCTTCGTCGACCGCAGCCGCTACGCCGTCCGGCACTGGACCCAGATCGCCCTCTCGGACACCCCGGACGTCGCCGGCTCGCGCAGCTGGGGCAACCGCATCCCGCGCACCGCCGTGATCGCGGAGCTGACCGATCACGCGACCAGCCGCGAGCTCACCGTGGTCTCGACCCACTTCGACCACATCTCGCGGCGCTCGCGCCAGCGCTCCGCCGAGCTGATCGCCCGCCGCGTCCTCGAGCTCGGACGCCCCGCGATCGTGATGGGCGACACCAACACCGACGTCGACACCGTCCCCTACCGGACGATCCTCGAGGAGGGCCGCCTCGCGGACGCGTGGGAGACGGCGGAGAAGCACCTCACCCACTCGTGGAGCACCTTCTCGAACTACCGCGCGCCGGCGCCGGGCAAGCGGATCGACTGGCTGCTCGTCAGCGAGGGCGCCTTCGAGGTCGTCTCCGCGGGGATCAACGCCGTCCGCTACGGGGGAGCGGCGCCCTCCGACCACGAGCCGGTCCAGGCCGTGCTGCGCTTCACGAGCCCGTGAGCGGCTCCGCCCTCGTCGAGACCTTCCTCGAGCCCCCGCGCACCCGCGGGGAGTGGACGGCCGACGGCATCCGCGCGATCGGGGCGGCGAGCATCGTGGCGGCCGCGATCGGCTGGGACCTGGTGGACGTGGCGGTGCTCGCGCTCGCGGCGATCGGGCTGGTGCTGCCGCGCTTCCTCGGCATCCGTCCGGCGCTCGACGCCCTCTTCGGGCTCGCGCTGCTCGTGGCGTCCTGGAGCAGCGTCCTCGGCCTCTACGAGGCCTGGCCGCAGTGGGACCTGGTCGTGCACTGCGTGCTCAACGGGCTGATCGCCGCGGTGGCCTACATCGTCGCCGCGCGGGCCGGAGTCGTGCCGGCCGTCGCGGGCGATCGCGGGCCGCTGCTCCCGGCGGTCGTGCTCTGCGCCTGCTTCGGGACGACGGCGGGCGTCCTGTGGGAGTGGGGCGAGTGGGCGGGGCACCGCTTCATCGACTCCTCGATCTTCGTCGGCTACGAGGACACGCTCGGCGATCTCGCCGCCGGCGCGCTGGGCTCGATCCTCGCCGGCGCGCTGATGCGCTTCTGGTCCGCGAAGTCCCGGGTGGTCGGACCGGGCGCCTCGCGCGGCGTCGGAGGTGCGGCGTAGCCTGTCCCGCATGTGCGGCCGCTTCGCGATGGACTCCGAGACCGATGAGCTGATCCGCGAGTTCGTCGCCGCGGGCGGGCGCGCCGAGGACTGGGCGCCCGACTACAGCGTCGCTCCCACCGACGTCGCGCCGATCGTGCGCGAGCGGCTCCACGACGGCGAGCGGGAGCGCGAGCTGGAGCTCGCGTCCTGGGGCTTCACCCCGTCCTGGTCGAAGGGCAGGGGGCCCTCGCCGATCAACGCGCGCCTCGAGTCGGTCGCGACGAACGGCCTGTTCCGCGGGGCGTTCGCCAAGCAGCGCGCGATCGTGCCGATGCGCGGGTACTACGAGTGGGAGACCCGCGCCGACGGCAAGCAGCCCTGGTTCCTGCAGGGCGAGGAGCCGATCCTCGCCGCGGCCGGCCTCTACACGGGCCGCAAGGAGGGCGACGACTGGCGCGTCTCCTTCACGATCATCACCCGCGAGGCGCGCGACGCCTCCGGCGAGGTGCACGACCGGATGCCCGTGTTCCTCACGCCCGACGTGCGCGACGCCTGGCTCGACCCGGCTCCGCTCGCCTCCGCCGAGGAGATGCTCGCCACCCTCGACCGGGCGTCCGTCGCGATGGCCTCGACCGTCACGGCCCACCCGGTCGACCGCCGCGTGAACAACTCCCGCACCGTCGACCGCCGCGACCCGGGCCTGCTGACGCCGGTCGCCTGACGCCGCTCGCCTGACAGGCGCGGGACGATCCGCGCGGTCCGCGGAACCTCCGGGCGAGGGCGGACGACCGATGGTGGGTGGACCGGAGAGCACGGGAGGGGCGGAGCCGCGGCCCCGCCCCTCCCGGGCGTCCTACTTCGTGCCGGCGTGACCCGGGAACGGCTTGCCGTTCAGCGAGACCTCGTCGGGGTCGACCTCGACGTCGCCCACGTCGTCCGGGCCGCCCGTGCCGGGCACGGCCTTCACCTCGGCCGAGCCGGAGACCTCGGTGCGGCTCTCCGCCGGGTCCGAGTCCTGCTTGGCCTCGGTCTCGCGCTCGCTGCCGGGCGACTCCGAGATGTCCTTCTCGATGGTCTCGCTCTCGGAGGAGGTGGCGGGCGCCGCCCCGTCCGGCTTGCCGATGGTCGAGCCCTGGTCGTCCTGCTCCGTGCGGTCCTGGTCCATGTCGTCGCCTTTCGTCGGGACCTCCGACGCTACGTCGGGGCGCGCGCGGGGGCACCCGCTTGACAGCCCGGCCGGGGGAGGGCGGCGTGCAGGGTCGACGTACTACCCTGGGTCGACGGTCGCACCGGGGGGCGCGGCACACCCGCCGCCGACCGCGAGGAGGACCCGTGGCATCCCACCGGACAGGCGACACCCGCATCGTCGGGTCGACGGTCGACGGCCGGTACACGATCGAGGAGCTCATCGGCCGCGGCGGCATGGCCACGGTCTACCGGGCGCGAGACGGCGTCCTCGGCCGCTCCGTCGCGCTGAAGATGTTCGCCCCCGGCATCGACGACGCGCAGGACCTGCAGCGCAAGGCGTCCGAGATCCGGCTGCTCGCGGCCCTCAACCACCCCGCCCTCGTCACCCTCTACGACGCGCACGACGGCGGCGACGACACCAACGGCCAGGCCTACATGGTGATGGAGCTCGCCGAGGGCCCGAGCCTGTCCGAGCGGCTCGCCGAGGGCCCGGTCGCGCCGAACGACGTCGCCTCGATGGCGGGCGACCTCGGCGAGGCCCTGCACACGGTCCACGCGGCCGGAGTCGTGCACCGCGACGTGAAGCCGTCGAACGTGCTGCTCGTCCCGAGCCCGCTGACGAGCCGCGAGTTCCGCCCGAAGCTGGCCGACTTCGGCATCGCCTCCCTCATCGACGCGACGCGGATCACCGCGCCCGGCACCCTCATCGGCACCGCCGCCTACCTCAGCCCCGAGCAGGCGCACGGCGACCCGGTCACCTCGGCGAGCGACATCTACTCCCTCGGCCTGGTGCTCCTGGAGTCGCTGACCGGCCGCCGCCCGTTCACGGGCTCGGCGATCGAGGTCACGCTCGCCCGTCTGCTCCGCGACCCCGAGGTGTCGGAGTCGCTCGGCAGCGGCTGGACCTCGCTCCTGACCGCGATGACGCGGCGCGAGCCCGGCGAGCGTCCCGCCGCGCTGCAGGTGGCGGAGTCGGCGCGCCGCCTGATCGATCCGCGGCGCGACTCCCCGCCGGCGGCCATCGTCGTCCCCGACGTCCCCGCCACCCGGGTGATGTCGACGGAGCCGCTCGCCGAGACCGAGCCGATCACGCGGACGGAGGCGCTCGATCCGACCCGCCGGCTCGCGGCCGACGCGTACCCGGCCACGGAGGCGATCGCTCCGACGCAGCGCTTCACCGCGACCGAGCGGATCGCTCCGGCACCGCGGATCGCTCCGGCGCCGCAGACCGCTCCGGCGCCGCGCACGGCTCCGCTCCACCCCGCGGCCGCCCCTCCGCAGCGCCGCGGCCCGAGCCCGTGGCTGATCGTGCTGGTGCTCGCGCTGGTCGCGGTCGCCGTCGGGCTCGCGATCATCCTGATCGACGGTCCCCAGTCGCCACTGCCGCAGGTGGACGGCGAGCTGGGCGACCACCTCCGTCAGCTGCGCGAGAGCATCCGCTCGTGAGGGGCCTCCGACTGCGCGCCGCCGGCGCCGTGCTCGCCTCGGTCCTGCTGCTGAGCGGATGCTCCTCCGCGCCGCAGGGCATCGACGAGGGCACCGCCCAGACCCTCGACGACGCGGTGGTGGCCGTCGCCGAGAAGGCCTCGGCCGACGACTACCAGGGCGCTCTCACCGAGCTCGCCTCGCTGCAGTCGGCGCTCGACGCCGCGCTCGCCGAGGACTCCGTCAGCTCCGACCGCGCAGCGACGGTGCAGGCGCAGGTTGACGTCGTCCGCGCCGACCTCGAGGCCCTGATCGCGGGAGCCCCGGAGCCGGCGCCGGCCGAGACGACCGCCCCGGCTCCCGAGGAGACGACCCCGGTCGAGGAGGAGCCGGAGGACACGCCGGCCCCCGTCGAGACCGAGGACGACCCCGCCCCCTCGCCCGAGGAGTCGGAGCCGGAGGAGACGCCGACCGAGCCGGAGGAGCCCGCGGAGGAGACCCCGGCCGCTCCCGGCGAGGACGCTCCGGGGAACAGCGGGGACGCTCCGGGGAACAGCGGCGACGCACCCGGGAACAGCGGGAACGCTCCCGGCAACGGCAACGGCAACGCGGGCGGCAACGGCAACGGCAACGCGGGCGGCAACGGCAACGGCCCCGGCGCTCGCGGTGCGGCGACCGGGGTCGGCGCCCCCGCGGGCAGCGGTGCCGCGCCCGGGGCCGCGAAGGGCCCCGGCGGCCGCTAGAGCGCTACTCCTGCGTCGAGAGCACGGCGAACGCGGCGTCGAGCTCGACGTCCACGTCCGTGCCGTCCTCGCGGGTGACCTCCACCTCGAAGGCGTGGCCGGCGTCGTCGCTGCGCTCGGCCTCGGTGACGGTCCCGGAGCCGACGGCGCCCAGCGCCGCCTCGCTCGCGCGGGCGAGGTCGTCGCCGGTGAGGTCGTCCGGGTCCACGGCGGCCGCGGTCGGGTCACCGGCAGGCACGCCGTCGTCGCCGGAGCCGGCCTGGAGAGCGCGGTCGTCGGGGTCCACGGACACGACGGCGAAGGAGTCGTCGAGGCGCACCTCGTACTCGAGGCCGGCGCGGTCGGTCAGGTCCAGCTCGTAGCCGGTGGCGCCGTCGTCGTCGCGCTCGGCCGAGGTGACGGTCCCGCCGCCGATCTCGGCGAGCGCGGCCTCGCTCGCGCGGTCCAGGTCGCTGCCGGTGAGGGAGTCGGACCCCTCGAAGCCGTCGGTCGCGGCGTAGGCGATGCCCGTCCCGGCTCCGATCAGCACGACCGCTCCGGCGATCCCGGCGATGATCTTCGTCTTCTTCTGCACGATGGCTCCGTCCCGGCGCCGCTCGTCGACGCCTCCAGCACTCTCGCGGTCGGGCGCTGAAGCAGGCCTGAAGCGCCCGCTCAGCGGACGAGCGGCACCCGCACCTCGACCCGGGCGCCGCCCAGCGCCGAGTCGCCGACGACGACCCGTCCGCCGTGGGCCCGGGCGATCCCGGCGACGATCGCCAGGCCGAGGCCCGACCCTCCGGCGTCGCGCGCCCGGCCCTCGTCGAGGCGGACGAAGCGCTCGAGCACCCGCTCGCACTCCGCCGCCGGGATCCCCGGCCCGTCGTCGTCCACCGCGAGCACCGCCTCCGCTCCGTCGATCCGGGTCGAGAGCGCCAGCTGCGAGGAGCGGTGCCGCACCGCGTTGTCGACCAGGTTCCGCAGCGCCCGCGAGAGCAGGGCCTCGTCGGCCACCGCCTGCACGGGCGAGATCCCGCTCGCGTCGACCCGGGCTCCGGAGTCGCGCAGGCGCCGCACCTCGCCGAGGGCGAGGTCGTCGAGGTCCACGGGAGCCGCCGCCACGGCCAGGCGCGCCTCGTCCGCCCGGGCGAGCAGCAGCAGGCCCTCGATCAGCCCGCCGAGCCGCACCGACTCCTCCGCGACCGTCCTCGCCAGCCGGGCGGAGTCGAGCCGGTCCGGGTGCGCGAGCGCCACCTCCGCGGTCTGGCGCAGCGCCGCGACGGGGGAGCGCAGCTCGTGCGAGGCGTCCGAGACGAAGCGCCGCTGCCGCTCCTGCCCGCTCTGCAGCCGATCGAGCATCCGGTTGAGGGTGTGCGCCAGCCGGTCGACCTCGTCGCCGGAGCCGGGAGCGGCGATCCGGCGGTCCAGGGCGGAGGAGGTGACCGCCTCGGCCTCCTCGCGCATCCGCTCCACGGGGCGCAGCGCCCGGCCGACGACGACGGCGCACACCACCGCCACCAGCGCGATCAGCAGCGGGACGGCGACCGCGAGCAGCCCGATCGTCGTGGACACCGCCTCCTCGCGGCCCTCGTCGGGCACGCCGACCACGACGAGGGAGTCGTCGTCGAGCTCGCGGGCGGCGACCACCACCGCCCCCTCGTCGTCCACGTCGACCGTGACCGGGTCGTCGCTCTCGGCCAGCGCGAGCGGAGGGAGGTCCTCCGCGTCCTCGCCCGCGGCTGTCACCCGCCCGTCGACCACGAGCTGGACCAGTCCCTCCGAGCCGCGGACGGCCTCCGGGCCGCCCTGCTCGACCAGCGCCGCGACCCGCTCCGCCTCGGCGTCGGCGGCGGAGGCGGCGCTCGAGGCGAGCACGGAGGAGAGGACCAGGACGAAGAGCACGCTCCCGAGGAGCGCGGCGGCGGCCACCACGGCGGTCGCGGCCGCGGTGATGCGGGTCCGCAGGCTCCGGCGGCTCACCCGGCCACCAGCGTGTAGCCCGCCCCGCGCCGGGTGCGGAGGGTGTCGCGGCCGAAGGGCCGGTCGATCTTGTTGCGCAGGGTGCGGACGTAGACCTCGACGATGTTCGGGTCGCCGTCGTAGTCGAAGTCCCAGACGGCTCCGAGGACGTCGCGTTTCGAGACGACCTCGCCCGCCCGCGAGACGAAGTACTCGAGGACGCTGAACTCGCGCGCGGTCAGCGGCACGGCGACTCCGCCCCGCTCGACGCTCCGGGACGCCGGATCCAGCACGAGATCGCCGACGACGCGCACCGTGGGCCGCTCGGCGGCTCCGCGGCGGATGAGGGCGCGCAGCCGCGCGACGAGCACCGGGAACGAGAACGGCTTGGTGAGGTAGTCGTCGGCGCCGGTGTCGAGGGCCTCGACCTGGTCGAGGTCGCCGTCCTTCGCGGTGAGCATCAGGATCGGAGTCCAGTCCTCGGCGGCGCGCAGCCGCTCGCAGACGCGGAAGCCGCTGACGTCCGGGAGCATCAGGTCGAGGACGATGGCGGCGTAGTCGGCCTCCTGCGCGTACCAGAGGGCGTCGGTGCCGGTGGTGGCGGTGTCCACGGCGAAGCCCTCGGCCTCCAGGCCCGTCTCGAGGGCGCGGAGCAGGTTGATCTCGTCGTCGACGACCAGGATGCGGATGGCGGCCTCCCCGGGCTCGGCGCGCGGGGGCCCGTGCGAGCCCAGGCTAGCCGCGGCCCCGCTGAAGCCCGCCTGAAGCGCCGGCGGACCACCGCGTCCCGCCGAGGCGCCGGCTCCCCGCCGGGACACCGGCCGGAGCGCGGTGTCCCGGCGGGACGCGCGGCGCCCGGGCGCGGGTCACTCGTCGCGGTCGGTGTACTCGCCCTCGCCCTCGGCGGAGGTGCCCGCGGCGCTGGTGTCGACGTAGCTGCCCTTGTCGGCGGTGCTCTGCTCGTTGACCGAGGTGTCGACGTAGCTGCCCTCGGCCTCGCCGGCGGTGTGCGAGACGCCCTCCGTCGAGGTGTACTCGCCGCCCTCGGTGTCCTCGGTGCTCGTGCCCTCGGCGACGTGACGGCCGTGGCCGGCGGTGTGCTCGTCGTGACCCTCGTGGTGGTCGTGGTGCTCGTGACCCTCGTGGTGCTCGTTGTCGTGGTCGTGGTGGGCCATGGCGGCCTCCTCGCTTCGTCGCGTCGGTGCGCGGTCGGATCGGCCGCGCTCGCTCCGAGACTTCTGCATCGGGGGCGGGGGTGCAAGACGTGGCGGCTGCACATCCGTGCCGCGCAACTCCTACCGGTGCCGGATCCGCCCGCCTAGCCTCCGAGGATGAGCAGACCCCCTCGCACCCGCTGGAGCGTCATCGGCCAGCTCGGACCGGCCTTCGACGACGGCGGTCCGATGCTGCTGGTCGAGGCCCGATCGGCGTTCGGGCGCCGCCCGATGCACCGCGCCAAGGCGCAGCTGCTGCTGTCGGCGCTCCGCCACCGCGCCCGCGAGCTCGGGGACCGCGCCGAGTACGTCCGCTCCGAGACCTTCGGCGAGGCCCTCGCCGGGCGCGACGACCTCGAGGTGATCGACCCGCCGACCCGCGGCGGCCGCCGCCTCGCCCGCAGGCTCGGCATGAGCGTCCTGCCCAGCCGCGGCTTCATCACGGCCGAGGAGGACTTCCGCGAGTGGGCGCTCTCCCGCTCGGGCAGGCGCCTGCTGCTGGAGGACTTCTACCGGTGGAGCCGCGAGCGCACCGGCGTGCTGATGCGCGGCGACCAGCCCGAGGGCGGCCGCTGGAACTACGACCACGACAACCGCCAGCCTCCGCCCAAGGGCGCCTCCCGGCTCGGCCTGCCCGATCCGTGGTGGCCGGAGGAGGACGACATCGACGAGGAGGTGCGCGCCGACCTCGCGCGCTGGGAGGCCGAGGGGGCGGTCCGCCTGGTCGGCGCCGACGGTCCGCGCCGCTTCGCCGCGACGCCCGCCGAGGCCGAAGCGGCGCTCGCCGACTTCGTGTCGTCGCGCCTGGGCGACTTCGGGACCTACGAGGACGCGATGCTCTCGGGCGACTGGACGATGGCGCACTCGCTGCTCAGCGCCCCGATGAACCTCGGCGTGCTCGATCCGCGGACGGTCGTCGAGGCGGCCGAGGCGGAGTACGCCGCCGGGGGCGCGCCGATCGCGGCGACGGAGGGGTTCGTCCGCCAGATCCTCGGCTGGCGCGACTACGTCTGGAACCTGTTCTGGCACCTCGGGCCGGAGTACCGGAACCGCAGCCGTGCGCTCGGCGCCTCCACACCGCTGCCCGCGGAGCTGCTCGCTCTCGACCCGAGCGGCATCGAGGCGAACTGCCTGCACGAGACTCTCGACGACGTGCACCGGCACGGCTGGGCGCACCACATCCAGCGCCTGATGGTGCTCGGCAACTGGGGACTGCAGCGGGGGTGGGATCCGGCGGAGCTCAACGACTGGTTCGTGGACGTCTTCGTCGACGGCACGGAGTGGGTGATGCCGGCGAACGTGATCGGGATGTCCCAGCACGCCGACGGCGGCGTCGTCGCGACGAAGCCGTACGCCTCGGGCGGCGCCTACATCAACCGGATGTCCGACTACTGCGGCGGCTGCCGCTTCGACCCGAAGGTGCGCCTGGGCGAGAACGCCTGCCCGGTGACCGCCGGGTACTGGGCCTTCCTCGACCGGGCCGAGCCGGTCCTCCGCGGCAACCACCGGATGGCCCAGCCCCTCGCGGGCCTGCGCCGCCTCGCGGACCGCGAAGCGGTGGTCGACCAGGAGCGCCTGCGCGAGACGTACTGACGCGGGGCCGGCGGCACGCCCGCCGCTACTCCGCGCGCACGAAGCGCGACACGGTGACCGCGACCGTCACCGCGGTCGTCCCCTCCACCGCCGCGAGCCGCGCGTCCAGCGCCGCGGGATCCACGTGGTGGGCACTCGGCCCCATCAGCACCTCGGCGCGCAGCTCGTCGACGCTCATCAGCACCGTCGTGTCCAGCTCGGTGCGCTCCTCGAGCGCGAACCCCGCCAGCTGCTCGTCGAGCCGCTCCGCCTTGCCGGCGTCGATGCCGAGCATCCCGAACCGCTCGCGGATCTCGTGCAGGTGCCTCTCGCGCGGAGTGACGACGACGGCGACGCCGCCCGGACGGAGCACCCGCCGCATCTCCGGGGCGTTCCGCGGCGCGAAGACGGTGAGCAGCGCGTCGGCGGAGGCGTCGGCCAGCGGGAGGGGCTGCCAGAGGTCGGCGGTCGCGATCGCCGCCCGGGGGTGCGCGCGGGCGGCGCGGCGGGCGGCCGGGGCCGAGAGGTCCAGGCCCAGCCCGTCCGCCGCCGGACGCGCCTCGAGCACGGCCGCGAGGTACGCCCCGGTGCCGCAGCCGAGGTCGACCACGAGCCGCGCGCCGGCGGGGACGGCCGCGGCGACCGCGTCCTGGATCACCCGGTAGTGGCCGGAGCCGAGCAGGTCGGCGCGGGCCTGCACCATCGCCGCGGTGTCGCCCGAGGTCGCGTGCCTCCCGCGCAGCAGCGAGGCGTAGCCCTGGCGCGCGAGGTCGGCGCTGTGCCCGAGGGGGCAGCGGAGCGAGGAGGGGCGGGGCAGCGCATCGGGGGCGAGCGCGCCGCCGCAGACGGGGCAGGCGAGGGCGGGCAGCACCGTCGATCCGGGTCGGGCGGCCGGATCGAACGCGCTCACTCCGCTCCGGGCGCGCGCGCCCGCATGGCGGTGACCGCCGCGTTCAGCGTCGCGATGGTCGGCACCGCGAACAGCGCCCCGGCGAGCCCGGCCACCTCGAGCCCGGTCGCGACTCCGAGCACCACGGCGAGCGGATGCACCTTCACGGCGGTCCCGAGGATGAGCGGCTGCAGCACGTGCCCCTCGAGCAGGTGCACCAGGATCACGACGCCGACCATCACCAGCGCGGCGACGGGCCCGCTGAACAGCAGAGCGACCAGTGCGGCGAGCGCACCGGTCACGATCGCACCGAGGATCGGGACGAACGAGCCGAGGAACACCACGATCGCGATCGGCACGACGAGCGGCAGCTGCAGCGCGAGCGCGCCGATGCCGATGCCGACGGCGTTGATCCCGGCGACGCCGAGCTGCGCGATCACGAACTGGCTGAGGGTCCGCCAGCCGGCGGCGCCGCCGCGCTCCATCGCGGGGCGCGCGCGGCGGGGGAGGAGGCGGAGGAACCAGTGCCAGATCCGGCGGCCGTCGAGGAGCAGGAAGATCAGCGAGAACAGGGTGAGGAGGGTTCCGGCGAAGACCTCGGCCAGCTGGGAGCCGACGGCGAGGGCCCCGGACGCGATCGTCGACGCCTGCGCGTCGGCCCAGTCGACCGCGCGCTGCGCCCAGTCCGAGAGCTGGACGTCCGAGAACGACAGCGGCGGGCTCCGCAGCCACGCCTCGACGCCGTCGACCGCGTCGAGAGCGCGCTGCCCCACTCCGCTGAAGCCGGAGCGGGACTGCACGATCACCAGCCCGACGAGGCCGGTCAGCAGGAGGAGCATCAGGACGATCGAGACCAGGACCGCGAGCGGGCGGGGGAGCCGCAGGCGCTCGAGCCGGTTCCGCAGCGGGGTGAGGAGCGCGGTGAGCAGCAGCGCGATCAGCACCGGCACGACGATCACGGGCAGCAGCGAGACGAGGCGCACGAGGAGGTAGAGGAGCCCGGCGACGGCGAGGAAGCGCCACGACCAGGCGGCGGCGATCCGCATCCCGGTCGAGACGTCGCCCGAGGCGTCGTCCGGCGAGTCCGCGAGGGCCGGAGCCGGGACCGCTGCCGGGGGAGCGGCGGCCGCAGGCGGGGTCGTCGCCGTGCCGTGCCGCTCGTCGCGCGCTCGCCGTCCCCGCATGACCCCTCCGATCCTCTCGCAGTGTACGGCGGAGCGGCCGTCCGGGACCGGGAGGGAGCCCGGGGGTGCCCCGCCTGGACGGATCGGGGGGCCGGATGCGCTGGCAGCGGCTCGTCCGGCGGGCGGAACGCGCCGGATCGCGCCGTCTCCGCCCCGTTCCCCGCCTCGGCCGCGGGAGGCCGGTCCGCGCCGGTAGCGTCGCGCGGGTCGATGCCGAGCGAGGAGGGCGACGGATGCTGGAGGCGGTTCTCGCGATCGCCGCGTGGTGCGCGGGCGCGGTGCTCGTCGTCAGCGGTGCCCTGAAGCTCGGCCGCGCGGAGCGGTTCCGGGCGAGCCTCGAGGCGCTCGGGGTCACCCTCCTCCTCCGTCGCCGCGGCTGGTTCGCGGCCGCCTTCCCCGCCGTCGAGATCGCGCTGGGCGCCGCGGTGGTGCTGGCGCCCGCTCCGGCGCACCGTGCCGCCCTCGTGCCGGTGGCGCTCCTCGACGCCGTGTTCCTCGTCGTCGCCGTCCGCGCGGTCCGCGCGACGGAGGACGTCGACTGCGAGTGCTTCGGCGGGCTGGGCTCGGCGCGGATGACCGGACGCACCGTCGCGAGGAACGCGGTGCTGCTCGCGCTCGCGGTCGCCGGGGCCCTCGGCGGGCTCGCTCCGGCCGCGCTGCTCGGCGGCGGCGGTGCCTCGGCGGCGGCGTCCGGGCTCGCCGCCGCTCTCGCCGCGGTCTCGCTCGTGCTGGTGCGCGACCGCCGTGCGGCGTCGACGGCCGCTCGCGTCCGGGCGGCCGCCCGCCTGTCCGCAGCCGACAGGGAGTCCGCGCCGGGGCGCGCGCCCGAGGGCGACCTCTCGGCCGCCGACCTCGCGTTCGTCACGGTGGCCGGCGAGCTCCTGACGCTTGAGGAGCTGTCCCACCCGGCGACGCACCTCGTCTTCTTCTCGCCCTCGTGCGCCGCCTGCCACGAGCTCGTCGAGCGCTTCCGCTGGTGGCCCCACGGCCTGCGCCCGGGCGAGGAGCTGCTGCCCGTCCTCCTCGGCAGCCGCGAGGACTTCGCGGTGCACGCCGTCTACGGGCCGCTCGTCGACCACGCCCTCTACGATCCGGAGGGCCGCGTCGCCGCCGTCCTCGGCCGAGCGGGGACGCCGGGCCACGTGCTGCTCACGCCCGAGCGTCCGCTCGGCGACGGCTGGACCTCGGGAGCCGTGTCGATCGAGGCGCGCGTGCTCCGGCCCGGATTCCTCGCCGAGCTGCAGGCGGGCGGCCAGGACCCGGCGCCGGCGGCGGGTGGCGCGGTACCGGCGGGGTGACGACGGCCGGCGGGCGGAGCGGTGCCGCCGGGCTCACGACGAACGACCGACGGCGGCCGGGCTCAGCGGCGCTCGAACTCGCCGGACATCGAGCCGTGCACGGGGTGGGCGGGATCGTCACCGACGGCGCGGGAGGGATCGTCGATCTCGACGGCGCGGGACGGGGCCTCCTCGTCGCTCGCGTCGAGGCCGAAGCCGTCCTCGAGCAGCTCCTGGGCGATGCGGCTCGAGAGGCCGCTCCTCTCGCCCGGTCCGGGGTCGCTCTCCGGGTCGACGGGGGCGGCGAACGCCTGCTCGAGTCCGGACGCCGGCATCCCGGCGTCGTCGATCGAGTCGGCTCGTCCGTCGGAGGGTCCTCGTGCAGGTCTCGGCATGCGCCCGAGCGTAGAGGACGGGCCCCCGGAGGTCGACGCTCCGTCGCGCACTGCCGGGCCGCCTGCGCGCCGGGTCAGTCGTGCAGCGACCAGGAGTGGGGAGCGACCTGGACGCCGCCGACGGTCGCCGTCTCGTCGTCGATGTTCAGCGCGAGCCGCGCGGTGCGTCCCTCCGGGCCCTCCGCCACGAGCATCACGGCGGTGTTGGAGAGGTCGACCGTGCGGGTGCTCGCGCCGACCAGCCACGGGTTCCGTCGGCGGAACGCGACGACCTCCTGGTGGGCCCGGTAGGCCTCCCCGCCCGGCCACTCGGCGGGATCGGCCGGGAACTCCGGGCGGATCGCGTCGTCGCCGCCGATCCGCTCCTCCTTGACGCCGCGCAGGCCCCGCTCGTCGCCGGAGTAGATGCTCGGCACGCCTGCGACGAAGCCGAGGATCGCCGTGGCGTGGCCGTGGTGGCGCTCGTCGCTGACGGCGCTGGCGATCCGGGTCACGTCGTGGTTGCCGACGAAGGTCAGGGGCAGGAACTCGCGGACGAAGTCGTCGTGGCGCTTCAGGGACCAGGCCAGCTCGAAGAGGTTCGCCTCCTCGAGGGAGTTGCGGACGGCCTTCCAGAGCTCGTACTGCGTGACCGAGTCGAGCCCCGACTCCCGCACGTAGCCGGTGTAGTCGCCGTGGATGACCTCGCCGACGAACCACGCGTCGGGGAAGCGCTGCCGCACCGGGTCGATCGCCGCGTGCCAGGCCGCCGGCGCGACCGCGTACGCCGCGTCGAGCCGCCAGCCGTCGATGCCCCGCTCGAGCCAGTGCGCGAGCACGGAGGACACGTGCTCCGCGACCTCGGGGTTCCCGTTGTCGAGCTCGACCAGAGCGTCGTGCCCCTCGAACACGTCGACGCGGAGGCCGTCGACTTCCTGCGACCGCTCGCTGCGGGAGAAGCGCGCCGCCTCGGGGGAGCCCTCGCCGGCCGCGACGGCGGCACGCCACCAGGGGTGCTCCCGTCCCACGTGATTGAAGACCCCGTCGAGCAGCACCCGGATCCCGCGCTCGCGGCACGCGGCGATCAGCGCGTCGAGGTCTGCCTCGTCGCCGAGGCGGGGATCGATCCGGAAGTGGTCGACCGTGTCGTAGCCGTGGGTGGAGGAGGCGAAGACCGGCCCGAGCAGCAGCCCGTTGCAGCCCAGCGCCAGCAGGTCGTCGAGCCAGGGGAGCAGGGCGCGGAGGCGGTGCTGCGGCTCGTCGTCCGGACCCGGACCCTCCGAGGCGCTCGCCTCGGCGCCCGTGAAGCCGAGCGGGTAGACGTGCCACCAGATCGCCGTCGAGATCCAACCGTCCGTCTGAGCCATCGTGGCCGTCCTCCCGGCCCGCTCGGGCGCGGGCCGCCGTCACTGTAGCGAGGCGGGCTGGACCGGAGCCGCGCCCGCTCACGGGCCGGGCCGCAGGGCGGTGATCCAGGCCAGCACGGCCAGGCCCGCCCGCACGGAGGCGGGTGCCGTGACGGAGCAGACGAGCAGTGCGAGAGCCGCGCAGGCGAGCCCGGCCACCGCGCTCCTCCGCTCGCCCGCCCACCGCAGCGCCCGCACGGACGCGATCACCGCGGCGACCGCCACGGCGACGGCGGGGAGGGCCCAGAGCGGATGCACGGAGGACGCGAGCGCGAGCAGGCCCAGCGCGAGCGCCGCGAGCCCGGGCTCGTACGGTCTGCGGGCGGGAGGGTGCCGTCGGGGAGGGCGGGGGAGGGCC
>NZ_PSTN01000025.1:0-49802 GCF_002930955.1 Rathayibacter sp. AY1A4
ACTGGCTCTGCATCCCGTCCTCGTTCGTGGCCGGGACGAAGGTGCTGACGGTGGTGATCTGCTGCATGTTCTTCCTCTTCCTCATCGTTTTTTTGCCGTGATTCTCAATCAGATTTGTCAAGCCAGCGGGGATGGTTTGGCTCGCCTGTTCTTCCTTCTCTCCCAGCGTTTTTTTGCCTGGAAGGCACGTAGTGCCGAGCAGGGTCGGAGGCGGGAGCGCAACCCGGAGGGCGGAGGAGGAGAGGTTGTCGGCGCGATGTGAGGGAGCGCAGCGACCGCGTGCCGAGAACCTCGGAGGAGCCGGCCGCGCAGCGGCTTGCGCGGACACTGGAGGCCCGTACGCTGCCGAAGGCTTCCAGGCAAAAATGCGCACAGCGCTCAACACCGCCGCCGGCCAGAGGCCGGTGTTCGCTCGGGTCTGTGAACCGCGACGCTCGTCGCGGCGGCTCTCAGTGGTCTTCGGTGAGGTGGCGGTAGATGGTGCCGCGAGACACGCCGAAGGTGTCGGCGATCTGCTGGACCGTGTAGGTCTTCTCGTCGTACATCGCACGCGCCTGTTTCGCCTTCGTCGGCGTCATCTTGAAGCGCCCGCCGCCCTTACGTCCGCGAGCTCGAGCGGCGGCAAGGCCGTCGTGGGTTCGCTCCACGATGAGGTCGTGCTCGAACTCCGCGATCGCGGCGAGCATGTGGAAGAACAGCCGGCCGCCCGGAGTGGTGGTGTCGATGCCCTGAGACAGCGCCTTCAGTCCGACGCCGCGCTGCTGGAGGCCGTCGGCTACCTCTTTCAAGTTCCGCACGGACCGGCCGAGGCGATCGAGCTTCGTCACGACGAGGGAGTCACCCTCGCGGAGGTAGTCGAGAGCGTCCTCGAGCGCGGGACGCTTCGCGAGTACTCCGGAGGCGTGCTCGACGAACACCTTCTCGCAGCCGGCTGCCGTGAGCGCATCGGTCTGAGCGTCGGGGTTCTGGTCTCTGGTCGAGACGCGCGCGTATCCGATCGAAGCCATAGGCCTGACTGTACTGCGAACGTAGGTTGCGGGTCATAGCTCTCGGACACGGGCCGTGGAACACGGCGCGCCGATTGGACCGCCGCGCTGCTCGACCGTCTCGTAAACGATCGTTCGCGAACACCTCGGCAGTGGTCGCTCAAATCGATTTCTGTCGATAACATCGGTGCATGCCGATTGATCACGTGCGGGGCACCTCTGCCGCCGTCTCCCTCTTTCACTCTTTGGCCGACCCGAAGCGTCTCCAGATCGTGCGGCGACTTCAGCATGGTGAGGCTCGGGTCAGTGATCTAGTGGCGGAGCTGGGCGTGGCGCAGTCGACGGCTTCTGAGCACATGAGCTGCCTGCGCGAGTGCGGCCTGGTCGTGGGGCGTGCAGAGGGACGGCAGGTGTTCTACTCGTTGGCCCGTCCGGAGCTGATCGATCTTCTCGAGTCCGCTGAGGCACTTTTGGAGGCGACGGGGTTCCAAGCGGATCTGTGCGGCACGTTCGGGGCGGAAGCACGGAGCGCACGTGACGTGGACGCTGCCGCATCGGAGGTCCGTCGGGGCGTGGAAGTGGCGCCGTGATCGGCACTATCGCGGCGGCAATCGGACTGTTCGCTGCGACGAACATCGATGACATCGTGGTTCTGACGGTGCTGTTCCTCGCGTCCGCCCGTGGCTCGCTGCCGGGCTGGAAGGTTGTGGCGGGGCAGTACCTCGGCTTCGCGACTCTCGTCGCGATCAGCGTCGTTGCCGCCGCCGGGTTGACGATCATCCCGGATGAGTGGGTGGGGCTTTTGGGCCTGATCCCGCTGGCGATCGGTCTGTACGGGCTCATCCGCACCCTGCGCAGCAGGGGCGATGATGACGACGACGATGACGAGAGTTCGATCAGTGCGGTCGGGCTGCTGGGCGTTGCGGGGATCACGATCGCGAACGGCGCGGACAACATCTCCCTCTACACGCCCGTATTCCGCACGAGCCCGATCGCGGACACGGTGGTCACGATCATCGTGTTCTTCCTCCTCGTCGCGGTGTGGTGCCTGATCGCTCGCGTCGTCGGCACGAACAAGACGGTGACCGAGCTGTTGGAGAGGGTCGAGCACTGGCTCGTGCCTGCCGTATTCATCGGCCTGGGTCTGTTCATCCTGATCGAGTCGGGTGTTCTGCCTCGACTCCTCGAGCTGTTCTGATGCCCGCCACGCGCAGGCTCGTCCTCCGAGTGGCTTTCATCGCTGCGCTGATTGCGGCCGCGTTCGGTCTTGATCAGCTCACGAAGAGCTGGGCCCTGACAGCGCTGGAAGACGGACGCACGATCGAGCTCGCTCTCGGAGCGCGGTTCGAGTTGATCTTCAACCCCGGCGTCGCCTTCGGGATGGGCTCCGAGCTGGGACCTGCACTGGCGGTCGGACTGATCGTCATTCTTGTGACCCTCACGGTGTGGGTGTTCGTGCGGACCATCCGCGGGGCTCCGCTGGGTGGACCGGCACTTCTCGCTCTCGCCGCCGGCGGTGGCGCAGGGAACATCTGGGACCGCATCAGCCGAGCCGCGGACACGCCGCTGGGCGGAGAGGTCGTCGACTTCATCGCGGTCGACTGGTTCGCGATCTTCAACGTCGCCGACATCTTCACCACCTGCGGCATCGCCGGCTGGGCCCTCCTGCAGGTCTTCGGCAGAGCGGACGCGCCCCAACCACAGACGAGCGAAACCTGATCGAGGCGCAGCCCTGAGCCTCACCGTTCGCCGGATCACGGCGCCGTCCCCTTGTTTCTGCCGACCACCGGCCTGACAGAAAGCACCACCCGTGAAAACCAGCACCAAGGTCAACCTGATCGCCATCGCCGCGGCTGTCTTCGTCGTCGCGGTCATCGCCGCGATCGCGATCTTCCGGCCCTTCTCCGCCTCCCGCGAAGAGGTCGCCGCCGCGACGCCCGTCCTCGAGCAGAACACCCACATGCTCGATCAGGCGGAGGACGGGAAGGTGACGCTGGTCGAGTTCCTCGACTTCGAGTGCGAGGTCTGCGCGGCCGTCTACCCGACCATCGAGCAGCTGCGTGAGGAGTACGCAGGCCGGGTCACCTTCGCGACCCGCTACTTCCCGATTCCCTCGCATCGCAACTCCGAGAATGCCGCTCTCGCCGTCGAGGCAGCAGCGCGGCAGGACCGGTTCGAGGAGATGTACGACCGGATGTTCCAGACGCAGGCGAGCTGGGGCGAGAGCCAAGACTCCAAGGCCGACGTGTTCCGCGGCTTCGCGGAGGAGATCGGCCTCGACCTGGAGCAGTACGACGCGGATGTGGCCGACCCGTCGACGCTCGAGCGGGTGCGCTTTGATTTCGAGGCGGGCAAGGACCTGGGGGTGCAGGGCACGCCGACGATCTTCGTCAACGACGAGGCGATCCAGCTCGAACGCCTCGAAGACATCCAGGCCGCTCTCGACGCCGCTCTCGCCTCGTGAGCGCCCTCAGCCGCCGCGCCCTGCTGGCCCTTCCCCCGCTCGCGATGATCGGCATCGGGACCAGCGGATGCGCGCGGGACGACCTCGCGGAGCAGTACCGCGGCGGGTCGAACAAGAACTACGTCGCCGGTGACGGCACCGTCATCGAATGGCCTGTCGGCAGCCGCGGCGAGCCGGTCGACTTCGCCGGAACGAGCGAAACGGGCGACGCGATCAGCTCCGAGGATTACCGCGGGCAGGTGCTCGTCGTGAACTTCTGGTACGCCGCCTGCGCCCCCTGCCGCGCCGAAGCACCCGACCTGCAAGCGCTGCACGAGCAGTACGACGGGAACGGAGCGGCGTTTCTCGGTGTCAACGTTCGCGACCAAGCCGACACCGCCACCTCGTTCGCGAACACCTACGGCATCACCTACCCCTCGATCATCGATACCGACGCCGCCGTGGCCCTCGCGTTCTCTGGGAAGTTCGCCGCGAACGCCGTCCCTACCACCCTCGTGCTCGACGTCGACGGCCGACCCGCCGCGCGGATCCTCGGCCGGGTCACCGCCCGCTCCATCCTCGACACCCTCATCGCGGACACCATCGCGGAGGCGGCCTCGTGAACTGGGGAGAGGCTGTGTTCAGCGGCCAACTCCTGCTCGCCGCGCCCATCGCGGTCCTCGCCGGCCTCGTCTCGTTCGCGTCCCCGTGCGTGCTCCCCCTCGTCCCCGGCTACCTCGCCTACATCGGCGGAAACCCCGACCTCGCCACAGGCAGCCGGCGCCGCCTCGTCGCCGGAGTGGGCCTGTTCATCGCCGGTTTCGCCGTCGTCTTCATCGCCTACGGCGCCGCGTTCGGCGCCCTCGGGACATGGCTGCTCGAATGGCAGGACACCGTCACCCGCATCCTCGGAGTGCTCGTGATCCTCATGGGCGTCGTGTTCATCGGGCAGGTCCGGTTCCTGCAACGCACCATCCGCCCCCGCTGGAAACCCGCGACCGGACTCGCCGGAGCACCCCTGCTCGGTGTGGTGTTCGGGCTCGGCTGGACACCCTGCTTCGGGCCCACCCTCGCCGCGATCTCCGCGCTGAGCCTGGACGGCGCCTCCGCCGGCCGCGGCGCGTTCCTCGGCCTGCTGTACTGCCTGGGCCTGGGACTGCCGTTCCTGCTGATCGCCCTCGGATTCTCCTGGGCCGCCACCGCGACCAGCTTCCTCAAACGCCACATCCGCACCATCAACCTCCTCGGCGGAGGGCTACTCATCCTCATCGGCACCGCCATGGTCAGCGGCCTGTGGACCCAGTTGATCTACCGCCTCCAGAACCTGATCAACGGATTCGTCCTCCCCATCTGACCCGTCACCCCCGCCCCGAGAGGACCACCGAATGAGCGCACTCACCCCCGCCGAGACCGAACAGCTGACCCGACGCGGGCTGCGCCTGGCGCAGTTCACCGTCGCCTACAACGTCATCGAGGGCATCGTCGCGATCGCGGCCGGTATCGCCGCGGGACTCGTGTCCGTGATCGGGTTCGGCATCGACTCCGGCATCGAGTCGATCGCCGCCGTGCTGGTAGGGCTGCGCCTGGCGGCGCGGCTGCGGCATGGTGAGGCGGACGAAGCGAAGGAGCGGCGCACGTTGAAGTTCGTCGCCGTGACGTTCTTCCTCCTCGCCGCCTACGTGAGCATCGAGGGCATCCGCAGCCTGATCGCGGGTGACGCTCCCGAGTCCTCCCCGGTCAGCATCGTGCTCCTGATCCTCTCGATCATCGTCATGCCGGTCCTTGCGGCGGTGAAAACGCGTGTCGGGAAGAGGCTCGGAGACCCCCTGATCCTCGCGGACGCAGCGGAGACTCGGATCTGCGTGCTGTTGAGCGTCTCCACCCTCGTCGGGCTCGTCCTCTACGCCCTCACTGGAGCCGCGTGGCTTGACCCGGTTGCAGGGTTCGTCATCGCTCTCTTCGCCATTCACGAGGGACGCGAGGCCTGGGAAGGCGAGCTCGTAGAAGACGACGATGACGATGACTAGAGCGGGCGCCGACAGGCGAGCCACGAGCGGGCTGACGATCGATGTTCCGGGGCAGACACCCTCAACCTCAGAAGTGCTCTCCTCGGGTGCGACGCGCACGGCGGGAGGATGATCGGAGAATGATGATCGAGGTTCTTCACATCGACGACTGCCCGAACTGGAAGGACGTCGGCCCTCGCCTGGACCAGGCGCTGAAGTCCACCGGCCACTCCGACATCCCCGTCACCTACCGGCTTCTGGCGACACCGGAGGACGCCGCCGGCGTCGCTTTCGCGGGTTCCCCGACGATCACCCTCGACGGGGAAGACCTGTTCCCGTCGGGCGGGCGGACCACGGATCTTGCCTGTCGGATCTACTTCACGCCGAGCGGGCTGGCGGGTCTTCCGACGACGGAGCAGCTCGTGGAAGCGATCGCTGCCCGTGAACCCTGATTCCTCCGTCACCTGTTCCTGCTGCGGACGGGCCCGCCGTCGACGTCAGGTTCACGCACTCAACGATGGCGCCGCGTACGTGTGCCGGCGGTGCGGGCTCTGGATAGCGCTGCGCCCGGGCAGCGATCACCCCCGCGCCTCCTCATTGTCTCGGCGCTGACACGCCGGAACTCAACGCCGGTCAGGTCGTTCGGGTTGCTCTCAGCCCGAGCCGGGTGCGGCCGCGAGGCTTGAGGACGGACAGGGCGGTGATAACCACGAGAACGACGGCGCCGCCGGCGGTCGCGACGACCAGTTGCGTGCGGGTTCCCTCGAGCGTGGAGGGGATGAGCCCGTGGCGGGCGGCGAGGGACATCGTTTCGATGAGGCGCGTGTGCAGCAGGAGGACTGCGGTTGCGAAGACACTCAGCCACAGCTTGATCGCCACCCAGTAGTGGCGCACCAGTCCCCAGTGCGTTCCGAGGCCTTGCAGGATTCCGGTGGCGAGGGAGGCGAGGGCGAACGGGATGATGACGAACGTCCCCAGCGGGTCCAACGCCAAGTAGGCGCTTCGGACCGTGAAGGGGTCGCTGCTGGTCGCTCCGACGAGCGCGATCGCGAGGAACGCGCCCACCGCGCCGAACCAGCCCACGGACACCAGGACGTGGACGGTGAGGGCGACTCGGCGAGCTCGCGGGCCGAGCATCATCAGTGATTCATCATCTGCGCCCCGCCGCCGGTGAGCAGGTGCACGACGATGAAGCCGATCGCGAGGACGACGACGACGACCATGAACACCTTCACCCAGCGGGGGCGCTCCGGGACGGGCGACGGCGTGCCAGACGGGTTGGAGTCACTCATGCGCTCAGCCTAGGCACCCGCCCAACCCATCCCGTATCGATGTGGTGCGTTGCCCCTGCCCCGACATCTTCGGTCAAGTCGGGAATCTTCCGCCCGATCACCCCGTTGTCTGATACCCCCGGGGGGTATACCGTCGGATCAGGCCGGAAGCGGCCGGAAGGAGTCATGATGGCGCAGCACCACCTGCACGATGACGAGCACGAGAGTGCTCACCGCACCGTCGAAGCACGCGACGTCGACGCGGGAAGGACAGGTCATCACGTGAGTACGGCCCCTGACGGGCACGCCGGGCACCAGATGCGCGGAGCGCCTGATCCTCACGCAGGCCACAACATGACGGCGGGCGCTGCCGGCCACGGCGGCCACGGCGGCCACGGCGGCCACGGCGGCCACGGCGATCATGTCGGCCAGTTCCGGCGGTTGTTCTGGATCATGCTGGTGTTCGCGGTGCCGGTGGTCGTGTTCAGCGGCATGTTCTCGATGATCCTGGGCTACTCCCTCCCCGACGTTGCGGGGGTCGGCTGGATCTCGCCGGTGCTCGGGACGGTGATGTACGTCTGGGGCGGCCGGCCCTTCCTGCAGGGGGCGGTGTCGGAGCTGCGCTCGAGGACGCCGGGGATGATGCTGCTGATCGCTCTGGCGATCACGGTCGCGTTCCTCGCGTCGTGGGGTGCGAGCGCGGGGCTGCTGGATCACGAGCTGGACTTCTGGTGGGAGCTGGCGCTGCTGATCGTGATCATGCTGCTCGGGCACTGGATCGAGATGCGCTCTCTCGCGCAGACGTCCTCCTCGCTGGACTCTCTCGCGGCGCTGCTGCCGGATGAGGCGGAGCGGGTGCGCGAGGGTGAGGTGGAGAAGGTGTCTCCCGCGGACCTGGTGCAGGGGGATGTCGTGGTCGTGCGTCCCGGCGGCCGGGTGCCGGCGGACGGCCGGGTGCTGGAGGGCACCGCGGACGTGGATGAGTCGATGATCACCGGGGAGTCCCGCCCGGTCAGTCGCGGCCCGGGATCGATGGTCGTGGCCGGCACGGTCGCCACGGACACGGCGTTGCGGGTGGAGGTGACGGCCGTCGGCGACGACACCGCTCTCGCCGGCATCCAGCGCCTGGTCACGGAGGCGCAGAACTCGTCCTCCCGGGCGCAGCGCATCGCTGATGTTGCCGCCGGGTGGTTGTTCTGGTTCGCGTTGGGCGCGGGAGTGATCACCGCGATCGTGTGGTCGCTGCTGGGCAGTCCCGACGAGGCGGTGATCCGCACCATCACGGTTCTGGTCATCGCGTGCCCGCACGCGCTGGGACTCGCGATCCCGCTGGTGGTGTCCATCGCGACCGAGCGGGCCGCGAAGGGCGGCGTCCTCGTCAAGGACCGTCTCGCGTTGGAGAGCATGCGCACGGTGACCACGGTCCTGTTCGACAAGACGGGCACCCTGACCAAGGGCGAGCCGACGCTCGCCGCCGTGCACACTGTCGACGGGGTGAACGAGGAGCAGCTGCTCGCGGTCGCTGCGGCGGTCGAGGCGGACAGTGAGCACCCTCTCGCTCGGGCGATCGTGGCAGCCGCGAACAGCCGCGGCGTGCGGGTGCCGGCAGCGACCGGTTTCCAGGCGTCGACCGCTGTCGGCGTCACGGCGCAGGTCGAGGGGCGTGCGGTGAGCGTGGGCGGTCCGTCGATGCTGCGCGCGCACAACGCTGCCGCGCTCGAGCAGACGCGCGCGTGGGAGGCGGAGGGGATGATCATCCTCCACGTCCTCGCCGGCGGTCGGGTCATCGGGGCTCTCGGGCTCGCGGATGAGGTGCGGGAGGAGTCCCGGCAGGCTGTCGACGCGCTGCACGCGATCGGCGTGCAGGTGGTCATGATCACCGGCGACGCGGAAGCGGTCGCCCGCACCGTGGGCGAGGAGCTCGGCATCGACCGGGTGTTCGCCGGCGTGAAGCCGGAGGACAAGGCCGCGAAGGTCATCGAGTTGCAGCGCGAGGGCCGACGGGTCGCGATGGTCGGTGACGGCGTCAACGACGCTCCCGCTCTCGCGCAGGCCGACGTGGGAATCGCGATCGGCGCAGGCACCGATGTCGCGATCGCATCCGCCGGGGTGATCCTGGCCTCCGATGACCCCCGGTCGGTGCTGTCCGTGATCGAGCTGTCCCGGGCCAGCTACCGGAAGATGAAGCAGAACCTGTGGTGGGCGGCCGGCTACAACCTCCTCTCCGTCCCCCTGGCCGCGGGAGTGCTCGCGCCGATCGGGTTCGTGCTGCCGATGTCGGTCGGGGCTCTGCTGATGTCCGCGTCCACGGTCGTCGTCGCCGTGAACGCGCAGCTGCTGCGCCGCCTGGAGCTGTCCCCGCAGGCCAGCACCCGCGCCGCGCGCGAACGCGACACCAGCCCAGTCCGTCACGAGGAGGGCCGCAGTACCGTCCAGGTGCGCCCGTAGTCGCCGGAGGCGACCACTCCGCGCTCGTCGGCGGCAAGGACCCACTGTTCTTCGCCGTCGACGAGCGCGAACGCCTCCGGCTGCCCCTCGAGGGTTCCGTGGCTCTGCCAGGAGCCCTCGAGAGTTCCCGTCCACAACGTCCCGTCGACGTCGACACCGACCAGCTGCCCGCCGGCACTGCCGTCCACGAGGAACAGGGCGGGCGCGCCGGAGACGGGCCGGAACGTGACCGCGGCGACCTCGCTGACCTGTAAGCCCGTCTCGGTCGTCGCGAACACCCGGTCGGGACGCTCGGGGTCCACGGTCAGATCGCGCAGCGGCAGTTGCGCAGACGGGGTCCATGCGGCGCCGGAGTCGTCGCTGCGGAGGATGACGCCGCGGCTCGCGTCGTACCCGTACACGCGGGTCGCCGCATCGGTGAGAGCGACGGTCGCGAGGTCGTGGAAATCCGTCTCCCCACTCAGGGACACCGGCTCCCAGGTCGCGGCCGCATCGATGCTGCGGATCAGACCCAGGTTGGGTCCTGGCGCGGACCTGTCGGCGGGGTCGGGATGCCCGGAGGCGTAGAACACTCCCTCCGGGGTGATCGTGAACCCCATCGTGTCCTGCGCCCGGCCGGCGACCGGCCCTCCGCCCGCTTCGTCGTCGGTCGGGGTGGGGCTGGCCGGGTAGGTGTCCGGGAGGGTGTCGGTGGGGATCACCCACACTCCCGAGTGCGCAGCCGCGTAGGTGAGCCCGGTCACCGGATCCCAGCCCAGCCCGTGCACGTGCTCCAACCCTGCCGGCGCGGCCACGAGCGCGCCCGTCTCCACGCGGCCTGACGAAACGCAGCCGGTGAGCAGCGCCACCGTCACGGCGGCGCCGACGATGACGGCGAGACGCCGCGTGCGGCGCGAGCGGTGCCCGCAATGCTCAGCCAAGGCCGACACCCAGATCGCTCATGAAGCCTTCCGGGTCCACGGGGCTCCCGTCCACGCGCGTTTCAAAGTGCAGGTGACAGCCGGAGGAGGCGCCGGTGGAGCCCACGAGAGCGATCAGGTCGCCGGCGGCGACCGTGTCACCCACGTCCACGAGCAGGTCGCTGTTGTGCGCGTAGCCGGTCTCGATGCCGTCGCTGCTCGCCAGCAGGATCCAGTTGCCGTAGCTGCCGGCGTAGCCGGCTTCCTCGACCGTGCCGCCAGTCGCTGCGACCACCGGGGTTCCGCAGGGGGCGGCGAGGTCGGTGCCCTTGTGGAACGCGCTCACGCCCGCGACCGGGGCATCCGGGCGAGGACCGAACGTGCTCGAGATGCGCCCCGCGACCGGCACCCGCCAGGTAGCGGACGCGACCTCGCTGTCCTCAGTGGATGCGGCGGACTCTTCTGATGCGTCGTCCACGAGTTCCGTGGCGACGGCGGCGGTCACCAGCACCTCGGGTTTGGCTTCCGCGCCGAACGTGTCCCGGGTGACGGTGAGCTGCACCGCGCCGGCCGCGACGAACGTCTGCGGCTGCGCCTCGCTGACGGCCAGGGTCGTGGTCTTGGTCGGGGTGCCGTCGACGGCGAACGCGGGCATGGAGGAGGTCACCGCGATCATCGTGACGAGAGTCATCGCGGACATCCCAGCCAGGCGCGGCCGCATCGTGGCCGTGCCCGGCGGGGCCGGGCGCGGGCGGGCCGCGACGCGGGCGGCGTGCTGCAACGCCTGCGCGTCGGCTCGCGAGGGCGCCGTGTACGTCACCCGGCGTCCGAGCGTGAGCGCAGCCTGCCGCGGGGAGGCATCGCGGGTGCGGGTTCGGGTGCGGTGCACGTCGCGGCGGCGCGGGTCGCTCGTCGGCGTCGACGCGGCGCTCACCGGGCGACTCCCGAGCGAAGCGGACGGGGGTGAAGAGGAAGGCGGTGCATAGGGGGACGTTTCTGGTTCGAGCGCCCTCAGAGGGCGCGAAGAAGTAGAGGGTGGGGATCGCCAGGTACGGCGACCCCCACCGGGGCGCGGCGGTAGCGCGCACGGGCGCGACGCAGCAGCGCTCCGCCTGCCCAGGAGGGGGAAGGGGCGTCAGAAAGACGGGTCAGCGGGACGCGAGGAGATCCTGCATGGTTGCGATCTCCTCGGTCTGGGTCTGCACGATCGTGTTCGCCATGTCGATGGCGTCCGCGTTCTGGCCCTCGTCGACCTCGGTCTGCGCCATCTCCACGGCGCCCTCGTGGTGCATCATCATCTGCTCGAGGAACAGCGTCTCCGCCTCGGCGCCGGTCGCGCTCTCCAGCGAGGACATGTCCTCGTCGGACATCATCCCGTCCATGCTGTGATCCATGCCCGACATCGAGTCCTCAGCGCCCCACGCGCTGATCCACTCCTCGAGCTGCGCGATCTCCGGACCCTGCGCTTCCTTGATCTGGGTCGCGAGGTCGGTGACGTCGGTGCTGATGCCGTCCTTCGCGAGGATCATGTCGGCCATCTCCACCGCCTGCTCGTGGTGGGGCTTCATCATCTGCGCGAACATCACGTCCTGATCGTTGAAGTCCGCCTCCGCCGCAGCAGTCGAAGACGGCGACGCGGACGCGGACGAGGAGGAGCTGCTGTGGTCCATGCCGCCCGTGCCGGAGCTGTCCGAGCAGGCGGCCAGAGTAATTGCGGTCGCCAGAGCGAGAGTCGAGGCGAGAAGAGTGCGCTTGGTGTTCATGAGTGTCGTATCCGTTCAGTAGGTAGCAGGAATCGCCGGAACCGCGCCCTGCGGGCGGGGTGATGAGGTCGCAGCGGACGCTGCGACGACAGGCGAATCAGGTGCGACTGATCGACAACACCGTCAACGACGGCAGATACACATGGAACTTCGCGCGCGGAACGAGCAGCAGAAGACGCGGACCCGCGTCGAGCACGCGCGCGAACAGCGCCGGCACCCGGGCCAGGAGGATCAGGGACGCGAGGAAGAAGACGATGACGCACGTCGCCGCCATCAGAGCGCACCCCATCGCGCAACTGTCATCACACGGCACCATCGGCACGACCGCGCCCTGATCGGCGCCAGCCACGAGAGCCATCCCGCCTGTCGACGCAGCTACCGGGTCGGCGTGAGCATCGGTCTGCGCATGCGTGTGTCCTGCGGACACAGACGCGTCGGAATGGCTGCCCATCATCGAGTGCATCGCGAACACGCCCAGCAGCAGAGCCGCCAACGTCAGCACCACGACCACCGCGCGCATCAGCGGCGCGGACAGCTTAGAAACGACGCTGTCGCTCATGATCCACACCTCCGACACTGCTCGTCACTCGTCCGAGGGCATCAGAAGGGACGCCCATGCATACCCCCCTAGAGTATGCAGAAAGCAGCCGGAGCGGCTGAAAACCCCCTCCGTACCCGTCCGCCCCGCGCAGCAGCGGACGAGCTGCACCAGCACCCGGGGGATGAGGACACCGTGACCGAGCAGACGAGCGAGCAGACCGACATCACCGGCGCCCACGGCTACATCTCCGACAAGGACCAGTACCTCCGCCGCCTTCGCCGCATCGAGGGGCAGGCTCGCGGCCTGCAGAACATGGTTGAAGACGAGCAGTACTGCATCAAGATCCTCACCCAGATCTCCGCGATGACCAGCGCCCTCGAGTCCGTCGCGCTCGGTCTCCTGAACGACCACCTGAACCACTGCGTCCTCGAGGCCGCCGCAGCCGGCGGCGACGAAGCGAAGATCAAGCTGCAAGAAGCCTCCGACGCCATCGCGCGGCTCGTCCGCTCCTGACGTTCAAGTGCGCAACCCGCCCTGAATGACGCCGGCGGTCCTCGACGCAGCGGGATACCGGCGCCCTGGCTAAGCGTTCCCGCTTGTCCTTCGACGGCTTCACGGCAGTTCGATCCGCTGCGATCCGTGGGATGAGGCGAACGAACACGACCGCAGTAGCGCCGCAGCCTGGCGCAGGCGTGCCGAGGTGAGCGATGACATCGGCTATCGGGGCAGCAGTTCGGTTCGTAGGGTCGGACTTATGGAACCGTCTCGACAGCTACCCGCCATCGGCGCCCCGGCCTCCCGCGCGCTCGAGGAAGCGGGCGTGCATGATGCGGACGACCTGCGGCGGGTGGGCCTGGACCACCTCGCGACCCTCCATGGGGTAGGACCTAAGGCTCTCCGACTTCTCCAGCAGACCCTCGACGCCGACGCGCGCAAGCGGTGACAGCCGATCGATCGGGTGCTCTCCATGCACCCCGAGCATGTGTGTTCCTGCGACATGCTCGCGCCTTTGAGCTGTCCGGAGCGGCCCGTCCGGGCTGTTCTGCCGCCAGTGGTGGCGGGGGTCGCTGACATGATGACGGGGTGCTGATCGCGTACCTGGACGAGTCCTACACACAGGACTTCTACTTCATCGGCGCTGCCGTGACGACACAGGAGAAGTGGGAGCAGCTCGAGCACGGCTACGCCGCTCTCCGGGAGCAGATCGCCGCGGATCACGGGGTGCCGGCGGATGTCGAGTTTCACGGGCACGAGCTGATGGGCGGCGCCGGCGAGTGGGCTCCTCTGCGCGGGAAGCATCGTGAGGCGGCGGGCATCTACGCGGCCGCGCTGCGCATCGCGCAGGAGGCAGAAGTCCGCTACCTGTTCCGGGGCGTGGACGTGAAGCGCCTGAACGCCCGGTACCGGTACCCGGAGCAGCCGCACAAGATCGTGCTGCAGCACCTGCTCGAGCGGGTGAACGAGTACCGCCGTGACGTCTTCTCCTTCGATACCGAGGAGGTGATCGTCGTCGCCGACGAGATCGCGACGCAGGAGGAGCACCGGCGGCAGTTCGAGAGCTACCGGTCACTGGGCACGCCGGGCTACCTGACGAGCCGCCTTAACCTGATTTCCTCCCCGATCCAGTTCGCGTCCTCGAGGAACGCCGCCGGGGTGCAGGCGGCCGACCTCGCGATCTACCTGCACCGGCGTCGGCAGACGGTGACGGAGACGCACCCGAAGTCCGCGGCGACGATGACGCGCCTGGGCGCTCTGATCGACGCGTCGACGTCGCACGACCGGATCTGGACGCCTTAAAAACGAAGACCCCGCTAGGCGGGGTCTTCGGCTGGCAACGTTCCGGGAACCGGCCCGTTGTGACGATCACGATACACGCGGATCCTGGACGAGTCACGGCGTCACGGGCGCCGCCGCTCGATGAGGATCGTGTCGCGCCAGCGGCCAGCCTCCGGCCCGTACGTCATCTGCGCGATGCGCTCCCGGATGCCCACACGCCGGAATCCAGCGCGGTCGTGGAGGGCGAGACTGGCGGTGTTCTCGGGGAAGATGCTCGACTGGATCGTCCACAGGTCCGCGTCGTCCGCCGCGGCGATGAGCGCGGCCAGCAGCCTCGATCCGACGCCGCGGCCACGTGCAGCGGCGGCGATGTAGACGGAGTGCTCGACCACGCCCGGTAGACGGGGCGGGCCGAGACCTTCGACAACGCGGCCCAGCCGAGGATCTGTTCTCCGTCGACGGCGACCAGGCGCCCGACGTCGAGCTTCCCCGCGTCGAACGCCTCCCGCGTGGGCGGTTCGGCCTCGAAGGTGGCGTGCCCGGTCGCGATCCCCTCGCGGTAGATCGTCTCGACCGCCGCCCAGTCTCCGGGGGTCATCGGCCGGATCGCGGTCATGAGCAGCAGCTCCCTCCGGCGGATCCGATGTCGGTGGAGCAGACGCCGGTTTCGGGGAGCACGAGCTGGACGCGCCGGGCGGCGGCGTGATCGCCGGCGAGTTCGTCCGCGATGGAGCGGACCTGCTCGTAGCCGGTGGCGAGCAGGAAGGTCGGCGCACGGCCGTACGACTTCATCCCGGCGATGAAGAAGTTCGGCTCGGGGTGGGCGAGTTCCGCGACGCCGTGGGGGTCGACGGTGCCGCAGGAGTGCAGGTTCGGGTCGATGAGCGAGGCGAGGGCGCGGGGTGCTTCCACGATCTCGTCCAGGGAGACGCGGATCTCGCGCAGCATGTCGAGGTCGGGCCGGAACCCGGTGGCCTGCACCACGACATCGACTTCCACGCTCTCGCGCTCCTTCCGGCGGCGCCCCATCACCGTGACGCCGCCGGAGGGGGTCTTCTCGAGGCGGTCGATTTCGAAGCGGTCCAGGAGGGTGATCGCGCCGTCGCGGACGAGCTGGTGGACGGTGCCGCCGAGCTTGCCGCGCTCCTCGAGCTCGTCGTCGCCGGAGCCGAAGACGCGCACCGGGCTCGTGCCGCGGATCGCCCACGTGATCCTCGTCTCCGGTTCCTCGCGGGCGAGTCGAGCGAGCTTGATCAGGGTGTTCGCGGCGGAGTGGCCGGCGCCGACGACGAGGACGCTTTTCCCGGCGAACCGGGCACGGTCCGCACCGAGCACGTCCGGCAGTGCGTGGCTGAGGTGCTCCGCGACATCAAGGACACCGATTGGGTCAAGGCCCGCGGAGGCGAGCGCGTTGGGCGTGGAGTAGGTGCCGGAGGTGTCGATGACCGCGCGCGCGGTGACCTCGACGGCGCCCTCCGGAGTGTCCAGGCGCAGCAGGAACGGGGTCGCAGCGCGGCCGGTGGAGCGGGTGCGATCCATGCCCTCACGAGAGACGGCGGTGACACGGGAGCGGTAGCGGATGACCGGGGCGAGCTCCGGGGTCGCGGCGAGAGGAGCGAGGTAGTCGCGGACGAACTCGTGCCCGGTGGGCAGCTTCTTCGCTGCGGGGGCCTCCCAGCCGGCGGCGTCGAGCAGGCGCCCGGCGGCCGCGTCGACCAGGAACTCCCACGGGGAGAACAAGCGAGTGTGACCCCACTGCTGCACAGCGGCACCTGCGCTCTCACCCGCCTCGTAGACGATGACGTCGAGGCCGCGCTCGAGCAGCTGCGCGGCGGCGGCGAGACCCACGGGGCCGGCGCCGATGACGGCGACGGGCAGGCCGGTGAGGCGGCGCTCGTCGGTGCGGGGCGGGACGGTCAGCAGCAGGGTCATCAGGTGCACTCCTCAACATCGACGGTCATCGATGGATCGAGTCTGCCCCGGCATATCGATGGCTGTCAATGTGTGGGAGGGTGGAGGCATGGCGACGACCGAGCTGACTCTCACCGCGGCGGCGGCCGCGTGCTGCGCGCCGCTCGCGCGCGAGCCGCTGAGCGCCGAGGGCGCGGAGCTGCTGGCGCGAGCGTTGAAGGCGATGGCGGATCCGGCGAGGCTCCGCCTGGTGTCGATCGTGGCGTCGAGCAGCTCGGGCGAGGTGTGCGTGTGCGACTTCACGGAGCCGGTCGGGCTGAGTCAGCCGACCGTGTCGCACCACTTGAAGATCCTCGTGGACGCCGGGATCCTGGCCCGCGAGAAGCGCGGCACGTGGGCGTACTTCTCCCTCGTCCCCGGCGCGCTCGACTCCCTCGCCGGGATGCTCACCCGCGTCTGATCAGGCGGCCGTGACCCTCGCCGCGAGAGCGTCGACGCGCGCGGCGAGCTCGTCGTAGGCCGCATCGAACGCAGCATCCGTGCCGGCAGGTACCGGGTCGGGGATCGACCAGTGCAGCGCGTCCGAGCCGAGTTCCTCGTGCGCGGCGTCGCAGACGGTGATCACGAGGTCTGTGTCGGCGGCGACGTCCGCGAGCTGCTGCGGGGCTCCTTCGGGTAGCGGGAGGCCGTGGCGTTCGGCGGTCGCAATCGCTCCGGCGGCCACCGCGGCGGCCGGGTGGGTGCCGGCGGAGGCGACGGGGATGGGGCTGCGCTGCGCCCAGAGCTGCGCGGCGAGCTTGGAGCGGGCGGAGTTCGCGGTGCACACGAACAGCACTCGCCGCGCTGCGGCGGTGGTCGAGGGCCCGAGCTGGTCGAACGCCCCGGGGATCAGATGGACGTAGCTGCGGCGCCGGTCCGCCTCCGAGCGGCGACGGAGGATCATGCCTTCGCGCTCGAGGACGGCGAGGTGGTGCGCGACGAGGTTCGAGGGCATCCCAAGACGGTCCTGCAGCTCCCGCGGCGCGAGGTCTCCGAGGGTGAGCAGGTCGGTGATCCGCAGGCGCGCGGGGTCGCTGAGGGCGGCGTGCCGGGCGGCGCGCGCTTCGAGTTCGGTTCGCTCGGTGTTCATTGACTCAATCTTGACTGAGTGATCGTGAGCGGTCAAGATGGCCGACGACATGGACACCACTTCCCCTCCTCCGCTCGCTCGTCGGGCCGTGGCCGAGTTCCTCGGCACCGGTCTGCTCGTGGCGATCGTCGTCGGCTCCGGCATCGCCGCTCAGACGCTCTCCCCGGACGACGTCGGTCTGCAACTGCTGGAGAACTCCCTCGCGACCGCGCTGGGGCTGGCGGTGCTGATCCTCACTCTCGGCCCGGTGTCGGGGGCGCACTTCAATCCGCTCGTCTCCGCCGTGGACGCGGTCCTCGGTCGTCGCGACCGCACCGGCCTGCTGGGGCGGGAGCTGGCGGTGTTCGTGGGCGCGCAGCTGCTCGGAGGCATCGGCGGCGCGGTCCTCGCGAATGCGATGTTCGAAATCCCGTCCTCGATCGCGACGACGGAGCGGGTCACTGCCGGGCACCTGCTCGGGGAGGTCGTCGCCACCGCGGGCCTGGTCCTCGTGATCCTCTCCCTCGCCCGTACGCACCGAGGCCCGCTCGCGGCGGCCGCGGTCGGCGCGTACATCGGTGCCGCGTACTGGTTCACGTCCTCGACCTCGTTCGCGAATCCCGCCGTGACTCTCGGCCGCGTCTTCACCGACACCTTCGCCGGCATCGCCCCCGCCTCCGTCCTGCCGTTCGTCGCTGCGCAGCTCGTCGGCGCCGCGATCGGCGTCGGCATCGCCGTGTTCCTCTTCCCGGGCGCCGCCCGGGCCGCCGGGGACCTTGTGGTCCCGGCCACCTCGACCTCTTCACACGTCTGATTCGAAAGGCCCATCTGATGCATCTCGTCGCTATCGGCGGCAGCGACGCGGGGATCTCCGCCGCGCTGCGCGCCCGCGAGCTCGACCCGTCCGTCGACGTGACCGTCGTCGTCGCCGACTCGTACCCGAACTTCTCCATCTGCGGGATCCCGTACTACTTCTCCCGCGAGGTGCAGCCATGGCAGTCGCTTGCGCACCGCAGCCACGCCGATCTCGAAGCCACCGGCATGACCCTGCGCCTGGACACCTTCGCGACGGACATCGACGTCGCCGGGCAGCAGCTCACCGTCCGCACCCCCGACTGCTCGCTCGACCGGATCGGGTACGACGAGCTGATCGTCGGCACCGGCGCCCTCGCCTCCTCCGCCGGCATCGCGGGAGTGGACGCACTGGGGCCGGAGGACGGAGTGCACGTGCTGCACTCGATGGGCGACACCTTCGCGCTCGAGCGGTTCCTCGACAGTCGAGACCCGCAGACCGCGATCATCGTCGGCGCCGGCTACGTCGGCCTCGAGATGGCCGAAGCCCTCACCGTCCGCGGCCTCCGAGTCACCCAGCTCCAGCGCGGCCCGGAAGTGCTCTCCACCCTCGACCCCGAACTCGGCGCCCTCGTCCACACCGAACTGACCGAGCGCGGCGTCGAGGTTCTCACCCGCACCACCGTCGCCTCGATCGAGAAGACCGCCACCGGCCTCGCCGTGCACGCCGACCACGACGGCACACCTCTCACCCGCACCGCTGACGTCGTCCTCCTCGTCGTCGGCGTGAAGCCGAACACCGACCTGCTCGCCCGCGCCGGAGCGTCTCTCGGCGCCGGCCGCGCGGTCGTCGTCGACGAGGCGATGCGCACGGGCCTGCCGCACGTGTTCGCGGCAGGCGACGGAGTGACCACGCACCACCGTCTGCTCGGCAGCACCTACCTGCCGCTGGGCACCACGGCCCACAAGCAGGGACGGGTGGCCGGCGAGAACGCTCTCGGCGGCGATGCCCGGTTCGCCGGCTCGGTCGGCACGCAGGTCGTGAAGGTCTTCGACCTCGTCGCCTCCCGCACCGGCCTTCGCGAGCACGAGGCCCTCGCCGCGGGCTTCGCGCCGGCGACGACGAGCGCGGTCGCGGACGACCACAAGCGCTACTACCCGGGCGCGCAGCCCATCACGATCCGCATCACCGGCGACACCCGCGACGGACGTCTGCTCGGCGCGCAGCTCGTCGGACGCCTCGGCACCGAGACCGCCAAGCGCGTCGACACGTACGCGACCGCCCTGTTCGCCGGGCTCACCGTCGAGCAGGTCTCCGACCTCGACCTCTCCTACACACCCCCGCTCGGCTCCCCCTGGGACGCCGTGCAGATCGCCACCCAGACCTGGACCCGCACCACCACCGGAAGCAGCATCCCCGCATGACCGAGAAGCCCACCGTCCTCTTCCTCTGCCAGCACAACGCCGGCCGCTCCCAACTCGGCGCAGGCCTGCTCGAAGTCCTCGCCGGCGACCGCTACACCGCCACCTCCGCCGGTCTCTCCCCCGCCGAGACGGTGAACCCCGCGATCGCTGCGACCGTCGCCGAGCTCGGCCTCGACATCAGGAACCACATCCCCCGCGCCGTCACCGTCGAGGACCTCGAGAACGCGGACATCGTCATCACCATGAAGCCCGGCCTCACCCTCCCCGCAACGCCGACCGGCCGATTCCTGGAGTGGAAGTTCCCCGACCCGACCGACTGGAGCACCGAGAACGTCCGCCCCCTCCGCGAGGCCGTCGCCGCCCGGATCCAGACCGAACTCCTCACCTAGACGCGTCAGGCGGCCGCAAGGGCGATGGTGGGTCTGCTCCTCGATGGCGACTCTGGACCGTGCTGCAGAAGCGGGGTGACGGGATCGTTCGGCCGGGGCGGGGTGGGGTTGAAGGTCGTCTGGTCACGGAAGATCGCCCAGATGACGTTCATACGGCGCCGGGCGAGAGCGATCAGAGCCTGCTTGTGCGACTTCCCCTCCTGGCGTTTCCGATCGTAGAACGAGCGCGAGACCGGGCAGTTCCTCGACGCGATGAACGCCGCCTGGAAGCAGGCGTTCAACAGCCGCCGGTCATAGCGACGTGGCCGGTGATGGTTGCCGGAGATCTTCCCGGAGTCCCGCGGCACGGGAGCGAGACCCGCGAAGCTGGCCAACCGGTCGGGCGTCTCGAACGCGGCGAGGTCAGTACCGGTCGCGGCAAGGAAATCCGCGGCGAGCCTGCGCCCGAACCCAGGAATCGACACCAGAAGATCCGCGGATCTGCTGTCCTGCAAAGCGGCTTCGATCTCCCCGTCGAGCTCGGCGACCTCGTCGCGGATGCGGAGGAGATCACGCGCGGACCGGCTCACCAGCCGAGCCGCTGCCCCCTCCCCCACGACGACCGATGTCTGCTCGCGCGCGGCTTCCACCGCCGTCTTCGCGACCGCCGCGGATTTCCAGCAGCCCTGTCCCTTCAACCACGCCGCCAGCCGGCTCTCCCCCATGCGCCGGATCGCACCGGGGGTCGCGTACCGGGTGAGCAGCACCAGAGGTCCCCTGGTCGTCGCGTAGTTGAATGCCCCCTCGAGCGACGGAAAGTAGTGGACCAGGATGGCGCGCAGGCGATTCACGGCGCGGGTGCGATCGTGCACCAGGTCTTCTCGTCGCGCCGAGAGCAGGCGCAGTTCCGCCGTGACCTCGTCGGCCTGGCGCATCAGCGTCACGTCTCGCCGGGTCCGCGCTTGGTCGGCGATGATGACCGCGTCCTTCGCGTCTGTTTTGGCTTCGCCGCGGTAGGCGCCCGAGGCGTGATGCACGACGCGGCCTGAGATGTAGAACAGCGGCTGCGCATGCGAGTGCAGGAGCGTCTGCAGCAGCCCTGTCCCGCCGTGGTTGAGGTCCGTTGCCCAGGCGACGTCGGTGCCGCCTGGCAGGGAGGCGACGTCTCCCATCAGGGTCAGGATCGCCGTTTCTCGGTTCTTGAACCGTTGGGAGAGCAGCTTGGTTCCGTTGGCGTCGATGACGACGCAGTGGTGTTCGGTCTTGCCGGCGTCGATACCGGCCCAGAGTTGGGGCACGCAGGGTCCTTCCGTTGAGGGTGCGGTGCGCCGTGAACGACCTTGCCGGCATGTCCTTACGGGGCGATCTGGTCGCGTTTCTCAATGAGCGGTCCTGCCGTTGCGGGGTCCCGGGCGGCTAATCACGGCGTGCCATCAGTCGGCTGAAGGCGGTCAGCCATACCCGGGACCCCTGGCGCGTTCCGGAGCCTACAACTGCCCCGGATCCACGGAAATAACGGTAAGGAAGGCGGTTTTCCGCCTTCGCGACTGGAGGGCGTAGTGCAACCCGGAGGGCGGCGGAGTAGAGAGTTTCGGCGCGAGATAAGGGAGCGCAGCGACCGCGTGCCGAAAGTCTCGGAGGAGCCGGTGGCGCAGCCACTTGCGCGGAGAGCTCCGGTCGCAATGAGGGAGCGCAGCGAACGAGCCGCCGGAGGCTTCACGGCAAAGAAACGTGAGCCCACCGGGCGAGCCGGAGCGGCCGGCGCAGGCGGACGGGCCTCCGGGCGGCGTTCCATCGCCGCTGCGCGAGCACAGCTCGCGGCCCGGAACGGGATGCTTGGGAAGGGTGAGAGCCGCCCCTTCACGGGCCGCCCGAAGGCCGGCCCTCGCCCGATCCGCTCGGCGAGGACGTCTCCGTGGCGGCCTCGCGGGCTACATCGAGTTCGGCGGCGGTGTGGTGCCCCTGCACGTCGGAGTTGTTCACCTTGTAGGGGCGAGTGCCGTCGTTCCAGTCGAGCGCGACGGTCACGCTCTTGGGGTTCACGCGGGTGACGACGTGCCAGCCGAACCGGTGCTTGATCATGTCGCCCTTGGCGCTTGTCTCGCGGCTGTGGATCGTGACCTGTCCCGCGGCGGTCTGCGCCTCGCGGACGACCAGCCAGTACGACTTCGAGCCCGACGCTCTGCGCACACTCGCCCCACGAATCGAGCACGGGATGCAAGCCGCGAGCGGGGTCGGTCGGGCTGCTGGCGGTCGTCGGATCACGTCAACCAGTAAGCGCGCTGCGCGTCCCTCCGGGATGCCCTCTGGGGCACTCCTGACGACCACCCGCCTCCGGCATCGCACCGCTTATCGGATGGATGGCCTCGATGCGTGTTCAAGCGAAACGACTCAGGTTGAAAGCCGTGTTGCCGACGCGTGCGACCCTGTCGAGATGCACGCCCCTCGGAGACATTTCCTGGCGATAGGCACGGCGTTCATCCGGCTCCTACGCCTAGGATTCGCCCGAGGGACGGTGAGTCATGGCGAGTTGGAAGAAGCTCCACGGCACGACTCTCACCGGCCTGGCTACAGCTCTCAGCGCTCGGCTTGAAAGCGAAGGCCATGCGCCGGGTCAGCTCGCCGGGACTCAGCCTCGCGGTCGGAGCGGCGGGCGTGGCCTACTGGCTCGCCAGCCCTTCAACTTTTGACCAGCTCCCCTCCCGTTTAAAGAGAATGCGAGTCTGACAATCTTCCCTTAGGGAATCCGCAGCAAGTCTGGTAAAAACTGCCGTCGGGCGCGTAGCGCCGAACCCTCTATGACGCAACGATCGCTCGAGGTCGACAGCATCGTCGACTGAATCGCTACTGAGCGACAGTCTCAAATAGCGGTCCGTAGGTGAGCGATGGAGCCTCACCCAATCGCTCGGCCAGAGGTGTCAGGCGCTCTTGCAAGGGGTTACCCGCCAGCACGTGATCCCAGGCCGTCAGCGCTCGCACGAGTAGCGCCGAGGCCACGCGCAACCACATGTCCGCCTGCGGATGGCGGGCCTGATCGAACCAGCCGAAACCGGAAGGGCTGCCTGGATCTGCAGCCGTGTAGAGGTCCACGATTTTCGCGCCGGCGTGACTCACCCCGGATGCCATCCGGAACAGCACGTACAGGCGATCCGTGCCCGTGACGGACCTCGCCCTCTGCTGGAAGTCGTTGTCGGTCGTGTACTCACCGAAGCGGTTGAGCAGCTCTTTCGCGCGAGCCAGCTCCGCCCCGACCAGGTCCGGTTTCAGGTCGGGATTGGCCTGGCGAATGTTGTTGAGCAGCTTGCGCCTCGCCTCCGCACCTTCCCGCGTGAACCCCTTCCAGCCGTCCGGTGCCTTCAGGAGCCAAGCTGCGGTCGTCGCATCCTCCATCAGCGTGCGTATGACGGGAACAGCCGCGAGCGGCTGCTTCGCTTCATACAGCGTTGCGATCGCCCGGCCGCAGTCGACGGCGTGCGCGACGAGCGCTCGAACGGCGATGACGGTCTGCGTGTTCACAGGGGTGGAGTACTTCGTCACGGGATTGGCAGCGTGGTCGTCCCAGAGGACGCAGAGGCGACGCAGCGTATCGGTCGACTTCGTCTCCTCGAGCCACTGCTGGCGCCTCGTGTCAGCGCGCCGCTCCTTGGCGTCGCTTCGACGCCGTTGGTCTCGGGCGCGGCTCACTTCACGCGTCCCGAGGCATCATCAGCGTCGCATCAGCGATCCGAGCGTCCGCCACTGCGGCACGCTGCACCGCGCGGTACACGGTCCACCGCGCCACACAATACTGCTGCGCGAGCTTCGCGATCGAGTGGTTGCAGGACCGGTACTCCGCCACGAGGTGACCTTCGATTCTCGGGCTCAACTTGGGCTTCTTCCGTCGGAGCCGACCCTTCTCCTTCGCAACCTTCATCCCCTCCCGGGTTCGAGCGCGGATCAAGTCGCCCTCGAACTCAGCGATCATCGCCAAGACGTTGAATAGCAGCCGACCGATCGGATCTATCGGGTCATTCACCGTGCCGCCGATTCTCAGCCGCGCTCCCTTGCGTGTCAGCTCATCAGCTATGTCGCGGGCAACACTAATCGATCGGGCCAGGCGGTCGAACTTCGTGACAAGGAGGGTCGATCCGTCATGGCAGGCGGCCAGGGCCGCGGCCAGCGCAGTGCACGCGCGATTGGAGCCCGTGGGGCCCGAGTCGACGTAGAGGCGATCAGCCGGGACGCCGGCGGCCGCGAGCGCGTCGCGCTGCACCTGCGCGTCTTGCTTGTCAGTAGAAACGCGGGCATAGCCAACGAGGTCGGTCATTCTGACATTGTCCCAGTGAGCATCCCCCAACCGGACAATTCACCAGGCGAGTCTAACGGAAAGAAAAGAAAGGCTTCTCGGCGCGGAGGCGTGCAGGCGTGCAGGCGTCCGCAGCGTCCGGTGAACTATCTCTTTGCGGGACCGGCAGGCAGCAGGCTCGACGGGACATCCTCACGCTCCCAGCGAACAGAGAGGGTGTCCCTGCTACGGGCTGGCAGAATGAACACAACAACAGGTCGGACCCGCGGATTCGCAGGTGCCGGCCCAGCAACGGAGACACCCACACTGACGCCGCGCAAGCGATCGTCAATCGGACTAGCCGCGCAAGCGGTGGATCTCACGTTCTGCGAAAGACCTTCCTCACCGAAGATCGTCGAGTCACATGCTCCGCGTCCCGCGACGTCGAGCCGAAACCGCTCAGACGATGCATCCCGGCGCGGAAGTAGCAACGCCCCTAGTAGTCAATCGATCTAGGCGCGACTGCGCGGGCTGTCGCGCCGGCATCGAGACTCTTGTGAGCGACTTCCTCGCCGCGACCGGCACGGTCGTAACCTTCTCCGCCCTTCTGAGCGGACTCGCGACCTTCGGGCCGTGGGTCGTCGGAATCGTCTGCGCTCTTTTCCTGCTGGTCATGCTGGGGTCGCGGACAATCGACCTAGTGGCGCGGGCGATCGATACCGTCGTTGTGCCGCTCGTAGCCCTGTTCGGGAACAAGACCAGGAGCGGTAATGCCCGGGCTGTACTCGAATCGCGCTCCGGCGCCGTTGAGCCTAGGAGGAAGGGACCCTCGTGAGCGGGCGTCTCTAGCTGAGGAGCTGCACGAGGACGTCGGCGGCGACGTCCTCGCCCTCGATAGGGGGGAATCCGCTGACGGTCCCGGTCGCGTCGACGCCGAGCGAGGAGTCCGGGAACCGGGCGACGAGGGAGGCGCCACGATCCGTGACGTGGGTGCCCAGATCACGTCGAGCCGCCCTCGCGCCAGAGCCGATCGCCTGCTCGTGCGACTTCCCCTCGCCGCGTGTCCGGTCGTCGAGAACTCGTGACTCGGTCGTCTGCTGCACGCTGACCATCGCTGCGAGGCAGCAGGCGCGCGGTCCCGAGTACCGCCCGGTGACGATCGGGGACGGCTGCTGGATCGGAGCCGGCGCGATCGCGCTTCCCGGGATCACGGTGGCCGCGGGCTGCGTCAGCGCCGCGGGCGCCGTCGTCCCGTCCGACTCGGAACCGCACGGCCTCTCCGATGGGGCGCCGCGCCTGCGCGATCTCGACGAGTAGCCGGTCGCGGCGTACGGCCGGCTCAGCCGTCCCCTCCGCCCGGGATGTCCCGGACGACGCTTCAGCGCGGGTCCAGCCGGGTCGCCGCACCACCGCCCGAGGAGCGGCTGTGGAACCACGGTGCGTGGGAGTCGGCGTGATTCCCGCCGAGCACGGCGTCGCTCAGGTGCGCCCGCGTCTTCTCGCGCCGGCGCTTCATCGCCGAGGCCCAGGACCGGGTCGCGGAGCAGACCGCCTGACGACGGCGCTCCCTGGCCGCTCGTGCGCACGTCGCCGTGCGCGCGAGCGGCCCCGCGGAGGGATCAGAACAGGCCGCGCGGGGGCTCGATCGAGGCGAGGACGCCGGGAGCGGCGATCACGCTGAGGCGGCCGACCTCCTCCGGGGTCAGCTCGGGCAGGCGCTGCGCGAGGTCGAGGAAGCGCTCGATCTCGGACTCCTCGAGCACGTCGGCGGCGAGCGTGCGGAACTTCGACACGTACTGCTCGCGGCTGAACGGATGCGCGCCCAGCGGGTGCGCGTCCGCCACCGCGATCTCGTCGACGATCGTCGTGCCGTCCGTCATCAGGATCTCGACGCGCGCGCCGAACGCCTTCTCGCCCGGATCGGTGGAGTGGTAGCGGCGGGTCCACTCCGCGTCCTCCTGCGTGGTGACCCGGTGCCAGAGCGCGATCGTGTCGGCGCGGGCGGCCCGCTCGGGGGCGTAGCTGTGCACGTGGTGCCAGGCGCCGTCCTGCAGCGCCACCGTGAAGATGTACGGCACGGAGTGGTCCAGCGTCTCGCGGGACGCGGCCGGGTCGTACTTCTGCGGGTCGTTCGCGCCCGAGCCGATCACGAAGTGCGTGTGGTGCGAGGTGTGCAGGACGATCCGCTCGACTCGCTCGGGATCGGCGGCCTCGGGGTGCGTGCGGTGCAGGCGGCGGGCGAGGTCGATCAGCGCCTGCGCCTGGTACTCGGCCGAGTGCTCCTTCGTGTACGTGTCGAGGATCGCGCGCTTGGCCTCGCCGCGGTCGGGCAGCGGGACGTCGTAGCTCGCGTCGGCGCCGTCGAGCATCCAGGCGATGACGCCGTCCTCGCCCTCGTAGATCGGCGACGGGCTGGTCTCGCCGCGCATCGCCCGGTCGACCGCCTCGATCGCCATCTTCCCCGCGAAGGCCGGCGCGTACGCCTTCCAGCTCGAGATCTCGCCCTTGCGCGACTGCCGCGTGGCGGTCGTCGTGTGCAGGGCCTGCGCGACGGCCTGCTCGATCGTCGCGACGTCGAGGCCGAGCAGCGTGCCGATCCCGGCGGCGGCCGAGGGGCCGAGGTGCGCGACGTGGTCGATCTTGTGCCGGTGCAGGCTGATCGCGCGCACCAGGTCGACCTGGACCTCGTATCCGGTGACGATGCCGCGGACGAGCTGCGCCCCGCCGATGCCCGCGTGCTGGGCGACGGCGATCAGCGGAGGGATGTTGTCGCCCGGGTGCGAGTACTCGGCCGCCAGGAACGTGTCGTGGTAGTCGAGCTCGCGCACGGCGACTCCGTTGGCCCAGGCCGCCCACTCGGGCGACACCCGGCGGGCCGGGTCGACGCCGAGGACGACCGAGCCCTGGCCGCCGATGGAGGCGGGGTGCGCGAGAGCCTGCGCGCGGGCGGCGACGACCGGGCGGCGCAGGAGCGACGCGGTGGCGACGGCGGCGTTGTCGATGACCCGGTTGACCACCATCTCGGCGACCTCGTCGTCGATCTCGACCGGATCGGCGGCGACCTCGGCGAGCGCGTGGGCGAGCTGCCCGTGTCGCGGGAGCTCCTCGTCGCTGCGGTGGACGCGGACGTGGTGTTCGTGCACGGGCGGCTCCTTCGTCTCTCCCCCAGGCTATCGCCCGCCTCCGGCCCGGGCCGCGCGGGCAGAATGGGCGGATGTCCTCCCCCACGCGCGTCGCGGCGCTCGACTGCGGCACCAACTCCCTCCGCCTGCTGATCGCCGATGTGGAGGGCGGCCGCCTCCGGGACGTCCAGCGCCGCACCGAGCTCGTGCGGCTGGGCCGCGGGGTCGACCGCACCGGCCGCTTCGACCCGGCCGCGCTCGAGCGGACCCTCGCCGTCACCCGCGAGTACGCGGCCGCCGCGCAGGAGGCCGGCGCCGAGCGCCTCCGCTTCGTCGCCACCTCGGCCACCCGCGACGCCGCCGACCGCGAGGACTTCCTCGCCGCCGTCGAGCGGATCCTCGGCGTCACTCCGGAGACGATCTCCGGCGAGGAGGAGGCGCGGCTCTCCTTCCGCGGCGCGGTCTCGGCCGTCGACTCCGCCCGGCCCGTGCTGGTCGTCGACCTCGGCGGCGGCTCGACCGAGCTCGTGCTCGGCGGAGCGGAGCCGGAGCAGGCGCACTCGATGGACGTCGGCAGCGTCCGCCTGACCGAGCGCCACCGCCGGGCCGCCGAACCGACGGAGGGCGAGCGCGCGGCGATGCGGGCGGACGTGGGCGCCGCGCTGGCCACCTCCTCCGTCGACCTCTCGCAGGCCCGGAGCGTCGTCGGCGTCGCCGCGACCGTGCTCACGATCACCGCGCACGTCCTCCGCAGCACCGACCGCGCCGCGCTCGAGACGTCCCTCCCCCTCTCCGACGTCCTCGCCGCCTGCGACGGGCTCGCCGCGCTGTCTCCGGAGAGGACGGCGGCCCTCCCCTGGGTCCGCCCGGGGCGCGAGGACGTGCTGGCGGCCGGCGCGCTGGTCTGGGGCGAGGTCCTCCGCGCGGTCCACGAGGCGTCGCCGGGCGTCGACCGGGTCCGCTCGACCGCGCACGACATCCTCGACGGCATCGCGCTCGGCCTCGCCTGACGCCCGCGCGGGTCAGGCGGTGAGGGCGCTCCCGGAGTCGCGCGGGAGCCGGGCGGCGGCGGCGAGCGGCACGAGGGTCAGCACCGCGAGGGCGAGGAAGGCGACGCGGTACGGGACGAGGCCGGGCCCGATCGCGGTGCCGACGGCGAGCGCCACCGCGCCCACCGCGACTCCGAGTCCGGCCGCGATCTGCTGCGTGGTGGCGTTGAGGGTGTTCGCGCCCGACATCCCCTCCTGCGGGACCTCGGCGAACGTGACGGTGTTGTAGGCCGTGAAGCCCGCCGAGCGGGCCACTCCGCTCAGCACCAGCAGCGCCACCACGAGCGCCACCGGAGTCGCCGGCTCGAGGAACGCCATCGCCGCCATGCACGCCGCCCCGACCGCGCTCGCCGCGACCAGCACCCCGCGGAAGCCGAGGCGCCGCAGCAGCGGAGTCGTAGCCGGCTTGATCGCCAGGTTGCCGGCGAAGAGCGCCAGCACCACGGAGCCGGCCTGCACCGGGCTCCAGCCGAACGCGTCCTGGAACAGCAGCGGGAGCAGGAACGGCACCGCGTTCACGGTCGCCCGGTAGAGCGATCCGCTCGCGTTGGCGACCCGGAAGGTGCGGAAGCGGAAGGCGTCGAGCCGCACGAGCGGATTCTCGGCGCGGCGCAGGTGCCGCACGGCGAGCGCCGTCACGACCGCGCCGACGAGCATCGGCGCCACCGCCCGCCCGTCGAGCTCGGAGCCGGTGAGGAGCCCCGCCGCTCCGACCAGCGCGCCGAGCCCGACCGCGACGAGCACCAGCCCCGTGACGTCAAGCGGGGGCGGCGCGCTCTCGGAGGTGCCGGGGACGATCCGGCGCGCGATCGCGAACGCGACGACCCCGAGGGGCAGGTTGATCAGGAAGATCCAGTGCCAGGAGGCGACGGTCGTGAGCAGCCCGCCGAGGAACGGCGCGATCACGGGGGCGACCAGTCCCGGCCAGACCAGGATCGCGATGGCGTGGATGATCCCCTCCCGCGGAGTCGCCCGCAGCACCGCGAGCCGGCCGACCGGCACCATCAGCGCGCCGCCGACGCCCTGCAGGACGCGGGCGCCGACCAGCAGCGGCAGCGTGGGGCTGAGCGCGCAGAGCAGGGAGGCGAGGGTGAAGACGGCGATCGCGGTGGTGAAGACGCGGCGCACGCCGAAGCGCTCGCTGAGCCAGCCCGAGGCCGGGATGAGGACGGCGACGGTGAGGAGGAACGCGGTGACGGTGATCGAGACCGCGGCGGAGTCGACGCCCAGGTCGGCGGCGATCGCGGGCGCGGCGGTCGTCACGATCGTGGCGTCGAGGTTCTCCATGAAGAAGCAGCCGGCGACGAGCAGCGCGAGGGAGCGGTGGCGGGGGTCCGTGCTGTCCTCCTCGGCGTCAGGCTGTCGGCGGCGAGCGTAGCGCGGCGACGGCGCGGCCGCCGGGCGGGTACCGTCGCAGCATGAGCGCTGCAGCCGAGACCAGGACGATCCAATTCCGACGCTACGAGCTGATGGACGGGGTGATGGACGACTTCCTCGCCTGGTTCCCCGAGCGGATCGTGCCGGCGCGCGAGGCCCACGGCTTCCGGATCGAGTTCGCCTACGCCGACCGCGAGGTGAACGAGTTCGTCTGGGCGGTCAGCACGGCCGGCGACGCCGACGCGTTCGCCGAGGTCGAGCGGGCGTACCTGGCCTCGCCCGAGCGCGACGCCGCCTTCGCGGGCGAGCCGAAGCGCGTCGCGGTGCAGCACGTGCGGCTGGTCGAGCGGATCGTCTGACCCGGGCGGCGTCCGACCGGGGCGCCGTCGGCTCCGGGCGCCGTCGGGTCCGGGCCCGTCAGCTCCGGGCGCGCCGCACGGCCGCGAGGACGCCGCGGACAACGAGCGTCCCGACCGCGATCGACCCGATCGCTCCGGTCAGGCGCGCCCAGACGTGCTTCGGCCGGTCGATCCCGGCGCGGTCGGCGGGCGAGGGGAGCGAGGCGGGCGCGAGCGTGCGGCCCGCGGCTCCCGCCTCGGCCATGTGGGCGAGCCGGCGCACGGCCTCGCGGTTGCGGATCCAGAGGAACGAGTGCATCAGCGGCTTCGGGACGAGCGTGCCCGGGCCCTTCACGGGCGCCTCGTGCATCCGCACCTTCGCGCCGCGCGCGTGCGGTTCGACCTCGACGCGCACCCGGGCCTCGCCGAGCGGCCAGCCGGCGGCCTGGATGACCATCCGGCGCGGCGGGTCCCACTCGAGAACCGTGGTGCGGTCGTCGATCACGAGCGGCCAGAGGCCGAAGGAGTGGTGCAGCTGCGAGCCCACGTGCGGGAAGTCGGCGTCGACCTTCCGCATCCGCGACGCGCCGACGACCCAGCTCGGGAACAGCCAGCCGGAGGCGAGCACCGCGAAGACGGACTCGGGCGGGCAGTGGACGACGCGGGTGGTGCGGGACATCGCGGACTCCTTCGAGTGGTGGTGGGGCGCGTGGCGGCGCCGTCCCTCAGCCTGGCAGGCCGGGGGTGGCGACGGGCGCAGCGCAACGGCGGCGGCTCAGGCCGGGTGCGCCTCCGGCGACAGGTCGGGCGACTCGCGCACCCCGAACTCGTGCCGCAGCGCGCTGCGGGCGGCGTGCCAGCCGGCCATGCCGTGCACGCCCGGCCCGGGCGGGGTGGACGAGGAGCAGAGGTAGAGCCCCTTCGCGGGCGTCCGCCACGGGTCGGTCGTGGGGACCGGGCGCGAGAGCAGCTGCGCGACGCTCGCGGCTCCGGCGGCGATGTCCCCGCCCAGGTAGTTCGGGTTGTAGGCCTGCATGTCGCGGGCGGTCATCGAGGAGGCGCCGATCACGCGGTCGCGGAACCCGGGGGCGAAGCGCTCGATCTGGGCGGTGATCGCCTCCTGCTGGTCGGCGGGCGAGTACCGGGGGACGTGCGTGTACGCCCAGAGGACGTGCTTGCCCTCGGGCGCCCGGGTCGGATCGGCGATCGAGGGCTGCGCCACCAGCACGTAGGGGCTGCGGCTGTGCCGGCCGCGCTTCACGTCGCGCTCGGCGGCCGCGATCTCGGCGCGGCTGCCTCCGACGTGCAGCGTGCCCGCGCCGGCGAGCTCCGGGTTCGTCCACGGCACCGGCCCGTCGAGGGCGAAGTCGACCTTGGCCACGCCGTTGCCGTAGCGGAAGCGCTGGAGGGCCGCGGCGTACGCCGGGGGCAGCCGGTCCCCCGCCATCGCGAGCAGCGCCGTCGGCGTGCCGTCGACGAGCACGGCGCGGGCCGGGGGCAGCTCCGAGAGCGAGGTCACCTCGACGCCGGTCTCGATGGTGCCGCCGTGCGCCCGGAGGTCGTCGGCGAGCGCGTCGACGATCGACTGGCTGCCTCCGATCGGCACCGGCCAGCCGCGCGCGTGGGCGTAGGCGCCGAGCGCCAGGGCGGCCGCGGCCGTCGACGGGCTCGGCATCGGGCGGATCGAGTGCGCGGCGACCCCGGAGAACATCGCCGGGGCGACGTCCTCGCGGAAGCGCAGGTTCCACACCGGGGTGCCCTGCTCGAGCACCCGCAGTCCGAAGCGGATCAGCACGCTCGGGTCCGTCGGGATCCGCAGCAGCGCGTCGTTGGTGAAGCCCGCGACGCGGTCGGCCCGCTCGGAGAGAGGTCCCATCAGGGCGCGCCACGCCGCTCCGTCGCGCCCCAGCGCCTCGGCCGTGCGGTCGAGGTCGCGGTAGGCGATGCCCGCGCGGCCGCCGTCGAGCGGATGCGCGTACGAGATCTCGGGGACGACCAGCTCGATGCGCCGGTCGAGCCCGAAGGCGCGGAAGAAGCCGGACGCGAGCGCCATCGGGTGCACCGCCGAGCAGACGTCGTGGTGGAAGCCGGGCAGCGTCAGCTCCGCCGTGCGCGCGCCGCCGCCGATCGTCTCGTTGCGCTCGAGCACGGTGACCGAGAGCCCGGCCCGCGCGAGCGTGACCGCGGCGGCGAGGCCGTTGGGCCCCGCCCCGATGACGACGGCGTCGACCACGGTCACTTCCTCCGCAGGGCCGAGACGACGCCCGCGGCGCCGGCGGCGAGGGCCGCGGCGGCCCCCGCGTAGCTCAGGGCGCGGTGGCGGATCATCCAGATCTGGGGCGTCATGGTGTGCGCGCGGTCGCTGAAGAGGCCGCGGGCGCCGTGATCGCCGGGGACCGGCTCGTACACGTTGTTCGGGAGCATCGGCTCCGTCTTGTCGGGGGCCTGCTGACCGTCGAAGGCGCTGCGGGCGAGGTACCAGTCCATGAAGCGCCCGGCGAAGCGGTCGCCGAGGATGGTGCCCGCGGTCGGCTCGCCGACCCAGGTGCGGCGGCGCGGCTTGTCGGCCACGTCGGCGATCGCGATCGCGCCCACCTCGGGCTCGTAGATCGGCGGCACGGGCTGCGGGTGGTGCGGCAGCTGCGACTTCACCCAGTTGAACTGGATGGTGTTGAGCGCCGGCATGTCGACCTCGGACAGGCGCACGCGGCTCTTCGCGTGCAGCAGCTCCGCGGTGACGGCCTCGGTGAAGCCTCGGGCGCCGAACTTGGAGGCGCAGTACGCGGCCTGCAGCGGGATGCCCCGGTGCGCGAGGGCGGAGCCGACCTGGATGACGTGCCCGCGGTCGCGCGGGGTCATCCGGGAGAGGGCTGCGCGGGTGCCGTTGACGAAGCCGAAGAAGTTGACGCCCACGGCGCGCTCGAAGTCGGCGGGCTCGGTCGAGAGGAACTCGCCGAAGACGCCGACCATCGCGTCGTTGACCCACAGCTCGATCGGGCCGAGCTCGGCCTCGACCCGGTCGGCCGCCGACTCGACGGCCTCGCGGTCGGCCACGTCGGTCGGGATGCCCAGCCCGCGCCGGCCCTTCTGCTCGATCTCGGCCACCGTGGCCGCCAGTCCGTCCTCGCCGCGCGCCAGCACGGCGACGTCCCAGCCGCGGGAGGCGAGCTCGCGGACCGTGGCGCGTCCGAGCCCGGCCGTGCCGCCCGTGACGACGGCGACTCCGCGGCTCATGCGCGGGCCTCGCGGGAGGAGGTCTCGAGGCGGGGGTGCTGCGTCATGGTGCGGGCTCCTTCGTGAGGGCGCGGTGTGCGTCGGGAGTCCCACGCTAGGCGGGAGCGGCGGCGCGGCGCGCGGGGTTGCGCCCGATCGGTGGAGAGCTCGGTGGATCCGCGCCCGGGGAGGAGAATCGCTCCCGACAGCTCCCGGCTCTCCTCCAGAGACCGCCGCCAGACTGACGCCCGCCCGAGCACCCTCCGACCGGATCGACGCATGACCTCTCTCCTCGACCTGAGCCTCGTCTCCGGCCCCCTCGTCGTCGCCGTCTACGTGCTCGCGATCGGAGCGCTCCTCCTCCTGCTCGCCGCTCACGTCCGCGCTCCCCGCCGCGGGCGCTCCCGACGCGGCGGGATCGCCGTCGCGGTCCTCCTCCTGGGCCTGATCGGCGGCGCCGCCCTGGCCGCCCTCGTCGACGGGCCCGACGGCCCGTTCGGCGTCGACTTCACGCCGGTCACCCGGGTCGCGATCGGCCTCGGGATCGGCGGGCTGGGCGTCGCCCTGGTCGTCCTCGGGCACGCGATCGCCCGCCGCCGCGCGCGGGGGGTTCTCGCATCGCTCGTGGCCGGAGTGCTCATCGTCGCGGCGGCCGCGATGACCGTCAACATCGACTTCGGCCAGTACCCCACGGTGCGCAGCGCGCTCGGGATCAGCGCCTACTCCGACTCCTCCGTGCCGGTCGCCGCCGCGGACGGACCGCACTCGGACCTCGCGACCTGGACGGCCCCGGCCGGGATGCCCGCCGTCGGCTCGGTCTCGACGGTCGCCATCCCCGCCACCGCGTCGGGCTTCCCGGCCCGCGATGCCGTCGTCTACCTCCCGCCCGCGGCCCTCACCGCGACCCCGCCGCTGCTGCCGGTGATGATCATGCTCTCGGGGCAGCCGGGGTCGCCCTCCGATCCCCTCTCGACCGAGAAGTTCCAGCAGACCCTCGACGCCTACGCCGCCGCGCACGCCGGCCTCGCCCCGATCGTCGTGTCGCCCGACCAGCTGGGCGATCCCGACAGGAACCCGATGTGCGTCGACTCGCCGCTCGGGAAGTCCGCCACCTACCTCACCGTCGACGTCCCGAACTGGATCCGCGCCAACCTGCCCGTGCTCGGGGACGCGCAGCACTGGGCGATCGGCGGCCTCTCGCAGGGCGGGACCTGCTCTATCCAGCTCGGCGCCGGCCACCCGTCGCTCTTCGGCAACATCGTCGACGCCTCGGGCGAGCTCGCGCCGACCCTCGGCAGCGAGGCGGCGACGGTCGCGCAGGGGTTCGGCGGCGACCAGGCCGCCTACGAGGCCGCGAAGCCGGTGAACGTCCTCGCGGCGAACGCCCCCTACACCGGCACCGTCGCGATCTTCGGAGTCGGCGCCGAGGACACCTCGTTCCTCCCCGGAGCGAAGACCGTCTACGCCGCGGCCGTCGCCGCCGGCATGAGCGCCACCTACCTCGAGGTGCCGGACAGCGCCCACGACGTCACGGCGTGGTCGGCGACCTTCGACAAGGGCCTCGAGATCCTCGCCGACCGCTGGAAGCTCGTCCCCGCCTCCTGAGCGGCTCCGGGCCTCAGGCGCTCTCGACCAGCCGGACCGCCGCCTCGATCCCGCCGCTCCACGGCGCTCCGTGGCCCGGGAGCACCCAGCGCGCCCCGGTGGGCAGGAGCGCCCGGAGCGACGCGAGCGCCTGCTCCGGCTCGTCGGTGAAGGGCGCGGGCTGCGGACCCGTGCGACCGGTGAGCACGTGGCGGGTGGTCAGCCCGTCGCCGACGAAGACCGCGTCGGCCAGCGGCACGTGCACGGCGATGCTCCCCGGGGAGTGGCCCGGGAGCGCGATCACGCGGGGAGCGCCCGGCAGGTCGAGCGTCTGCCCGTCGTGCACCTCGACGACCTCGGTGAGCGGCGGGACCGTCGCGATGCCCTTCCGCAGCGCGTAGGCCGCGAAGCCGAGGAGCGGCAGGACGCGCAGCCGCGGTGTCGCGGTCCTCGGCTTCGCCCCGCCCTTCGCCCGCTCGGCGTCGGCGGCGTGCACGTGGACCGGCACGCCGTGGTCGCGGCGCAGGCGCTCGGCGAAGCCCACGTGGTCGGAGTCGCCGTGGGTCAGCACGACGCCGCGCACGTCGTCGAGGGTGCGGCCGATCGCGCGCAGCTCGGCCAGGAGCTCCGGCCAGAGACCGGGCAGGCCGGCGTCGATGAGCGTGACGCCCTCGTCGGTGTGGACGAGGTGGACGGCGACGATGTCGGTGCCGATGCGGCGCAGGTGGGGTCCGAGTTCCATGATGGCTACGCTAGTTAGCCATCATGGCTACTGTCAATAGCTATACTCGGCCCATGCCCACTCCCGACCGCACCTCCCTCGAGGCGATCGTGCGCGCCGCCGGCGAGCTCCTCGAGCGCGACGGGCTCGCCGGGGTCACGATGCAGGCCGTCGCGCAGAGCGTCGGAGTCCGCGCCCCCTCCCTCTACAAGCGCGTCGAGGGACGCGAGACGCTGATCCGCCTCGTCGCCGCGGACGCCCTGACCGTGCTCGCCGACCGCCTCGCCGACGCCCCGGACGCCGCCGCGCTCGCCGACCGCCTCCGCGCCTTCGGCCACGAGCGGCCGGCCGCGTTCCTCCTCGTGATGGCCCCCGCTCCCGGCACGCCCGTCGCCGCCCAGGAGTACCGCGACGCGGCGAGCGCCCGCCTGCTGGACCTCGCCGCGCAGCTGGCGGGCGAGGAGGACGCCCTCGAGGCGGCGCGCACGCTGACCGCCTGGGCGACGGGGTTCATCGGGATGGAGATCACCGGCGCCTTCACCCTCGGCGGCGACGTGGAGAGCGCCTGGCGCTTCGGGCTGGCGCGGATCGTCTCCGCGCTCGCTCCGGCCGCGTCGCGCTGAGCGCCGCCGCTCAGGCCCGGCGGAGCGCCGCCTCGTCCTCGAGGAACCGCGGACGGCACGCGACGATCCCGCTGACCAGCAGCACCGCCACTCCGGCGAACAGCAGCGCGTACGCGCCGCCCCAGTCCCCCTGCGCCTCGTAGAGCACGCCGATCAGCAGCGGACCGAGGCAGGCGAGCCCGTAGCCGAGCCCCTGCGTGGCGCCGGAGAGGGTCGAGGAGCCGGTGGTCGTCCGCGTCCGCGCGTTCACGAGCGTCAGCGTCATCGGGAACGTGCTGACGCCGAGCCCGAGGCAGACCACCCACGCCACGGCTCCCTCCAGCGGAGCGACGACGAGGCCGGCGTAGCCGACCGCGAGCAGCGCGCAGCACACCACCACGACCACGACCGGGTTGCGCATCCCCAGCGTCAGCGGCGGCACCACGAACGCGGCGGCGAGGCCGAACACCGAGAACAGCGCCAGCAGCGCACCGCCCTGCGCCGGATCCGCGCCCGCGTCGACGAGGATCGTCGGCAGCCAGGTGATGATCCCGTAGGTGTGCAGACCGGTCATCCCGAGCATCAGCACCATCGCCCAGAGCAGTGGCGTGCGCCACGCCCCGTCCACGCGGCCGCCGGCGGCGGCCGGGGCCGCCCCACCCCCTCCGCGGGCCGCGAGCGCCGCCCAGAGCAGGCAGGCCGCGGCCGTCATCACGGCCCAGATCCCGATCGCCCAGCGCCACCCCGCCGTCGAGGCCAGCGGCACCGCGACCAGCGGAGCGACGAACTGGCCCACCTGCAGCAGCGCCAGGTAGAGCGAGCTGACCGTCTTGATCCGCTCGGCGAAGTACCGCTTCACGATCGGCACGATGAGCACGTTCGTGGTGCCCACGCCCGCGAAGGCGACGACGGTCGAGAGCACCAGCGCGACCGGGCTCGGGCTGAGCGCGCGGAGGGCGATGCCCAGCGTGGTCACCAGCGTCGCGATCGCGAGCGTGCGCTCCAGGCCGATCCGGCGCGAGACGGCTGCGGCGACGAAGCCGAAGACGGCGAAGGAGGCGGTGACGATCGTCCCCAGCGCCCCGTAGAGCGAGGGCCCGAAGCCGAGATCGGCGCCGATCGTGTCGAGCAGCGGGCTGAAGCCGGTGACGGCGGTGCGGAGGTTCAGCGCGGTGATCGCGATGGCGGCGAGGGCCAGGAGGGCGGTGGCGCGGAGCGTCGGTGCTGCGGTCATGGAGTCCCCGAGAGATAGGATGATGGGATGAATCCTGGCGAGTCTAGCCCCGCGGCGCCGTTCCAGCGCGAGAGCGTGATCGACCACGTCACGGCGCTGTTCCACGAGGAGATCCGCTCGGGCCGCTGGGCCGTCGGCGAGCGGATCCCGGTGGAGGCCGAGCTCGCCCGCTGGACCGGCGCCGGACGCAACTCCGTCCGCGAGGCCGTCCAGGCCCTCGTGCAGGCGGGCCTCGTGCGGCGGGAGCAGGGGCGCGGCACGTTCGTCACCGCGCGCTCGCAGCTCGCCGAGTCGCTGCGACGCCGCATCCCGAGCGCCGCCCGCCGGGAGGGCCTCGAGCTGCGGTTCGCGATCGACGGGGCGACGGCCGCGCTGGCGGCCGAGCGCCGCACCGGGGAGGACGTCGCCTCCCTCCGCGCCCTGCTGGCCCGCCGGGCCCGCTCGTGGGAGGCGCCGGAGCTCGCCGAGCGGATCGCCGCGGACACCGCGCTGCACCGGGCCGTCGTCGTCGCGACCCACAACGACCTGTTCGTCGAGCTCTACGACGGCCTCACCGGCATGTTCGAGTCGGTGCTGGAGGAGGACGTCGTCGGCGAGGAGGACGTGCACGCCCGGCAGCACGCCGAGCTGGTCGAGGCGATCGCCGCGGGCGACGCCGAGGGGGCGCGGCGCCGGATCGAGGAGCTGCTCGCGCCGCTGCTGGCCGAGGCGCAGCACGACGTCTGAAGGGAATCCTCCGCGGCCGGCGGCGGACGGCACGCGCTCGCGGCCGGTTCCGAGCCGCCCGCCGAGTGGGATCAGCCCCGCGGACGCCGGGTCGACCAGAGCGCCCACGCCACCAGCAGCGGCTGGAACGCGAGGCGCACGGCGCGCTTGCGGTCGGTGTCGAGGCCGAAGGCGCTCGTCCGCGTCACCCACTGCGAGACGTTGCCCGGGAAGATCGCGGTGAAGAAGGCGGCGGCCACGGCTCCGACCAGCGGCGCCCGGCGGCGCGCGAGCACCAGGGAGGCGCCGAGCCCGATCTCGACCACGCCCGAGGCGAGCACGACCGCGTCCTTGTCCAGCGGCACCCACTCGGGCACCTGCGCCTGGAACTCCTCCCGCTTGCGGGTGAGGTGGCTCACCCCCGCGAAGAGGAGGGCGGAGCCGAGGAGCACCTTGGCGCCGGTGCGGAGGAGGGAGGGGGAGGAGGATGTCATGCGCTCCATCGTTCCCGATGCGGGCCGCCGCCGCCGCCGTGGCGCGGCCACTGCGCACGAACGTGCCGGTGTCGGAGGCGGCGCCTAGTCTGATCGCGTGACTGACCGCATCCTCGTCCTCACCACCGGTGGCACCGTCGACAAGGAGTACTCGCTCGCGGGCGAGCTCGAGATCGGCGCCCCGATGGTGCCGCGCCTGCTCGCCCCGGTGCTCACCACGCTCGAGTTCCGCGTCGAGGAGGTCCTCGCCAAGGACAGCCTCGAGCTCGACGACGCCGATCGGGCCCTCATCCGCGAGCGGGTGCTCGCCGCCGAGGAGGACCGGATCGTCCTCACCCACGGCACCGACACGATGACCGCGACGGCCGAGGCCCTCGGCGTCGTCCGCGATCGGGTGGTCGTCCTCACCGGCGCGATGCAGCCCGCACGGATGCTCGACAGCGATGCCGCGTTCAACCTCGGCACCGCGGTGGCCGCCGTGCAGCTGCTGCCGCCGGGCGTCTACCTCGCGATGAGCGGGCGGGTGCTGCCCGCCGGCTCCGTGGTGAAGGACCGGTCGATCGGCGTGTTCCTCCCGGCCTGAGCCGGACGCCGGGCGAGGGTCGCCCGTGGACGGGCTCCGGGCCGGACCGGCCTCAAGCCTCGGCGAGCTCCGCGGTGCAGGCGGCGCAGAGCCCGAAGACGTCCACGACGTGGTGCGCGTCCGTGAAGCCGTTCTGCGACGCGACCGAGCGCGCCCACTCCTCGACCTCGTCGGCCGCGATCTCGACCGTCAGCCCGCAGCGGCGGCAGATCAGGTGGTGATGGTGCGTCCCCGGCGTGCAGGCGCGGTAGAGGCTCTCGCCCTCGGGCGACTGCAGCGAGTCGGCCTCGCCCTCCACGGCCAGGTCCGAGAGCGCGCGGTAGACCGTCGCGAGCCCGATCGGCGAGCCGGAGGCGTGCAGCGCACTGTGCAGGCCCTGGGCGCTGACGAAGTCCTCGCGACGCCCGAGGGCCTCGCGCACCGCCTCGCGCTGCCACGTGTTGCGCTTGACCACTGGACCACCTCCACTCCGCACGACCCGGGCCACGCTACCGCCCCCCGCCGACGGCGAGCCGGGAGCGCCGGACGCCCTTGCGGCCGATGATCCGGCAGACCGCGTAGATCGCGAACGAGATCGTCGTCACGTAGGGGCTGATCGGGATCGATCCGCCCAGCGCGAGCAGGATGCCGCCCACCAGCGCGCCGACGGCGAAGAGCACGCTCAGCAGCGGCACGACCACCGGCGAGGCGGAGAGGCGCAGCGCCGCGGCCGCCGGCGTCACCAGGATCGCGAGCACGAGCAGCGAGCCGACGATCTGCACCGAGACGGCGACCGCGAGGCCGAGCAGGAGCATGAACGCGATCGAGAGCGCCCGGGTGGGGATGCCGCGCGCGGCCGCCACGTCGGCGTCGACGCTCGCGAAGGTGAGGGGGCGCCAGATCAGCGCGAGACCGACGAGGACGACCACCGAGATGCCGATCAGCCACCCGAGCTGCGGGTCGTCGACCGCGACGATCTGACCCGTGAGCAGGCCGAACTTGTTCGCGCTGCGGCCCGGGTAGAGGGCCAGGCAGAGGATGCCGATGCCGAGTCCGAACGGCATCAGCACCGCGATGATCGAGTTGCGGTCGCGGGCGCGCGAGCCGAGCACGCCGATCAGGACCGCCGCGATCAGCGAGCCGACGATCGATCCCTCGACGACGCCGACGCCCAGCAGCAGCCCCGCGGAGGCCCCCGCGAACGAGAGCTCGCTGATGCCGTGGACCGCGAACGCCATGTCGCGCGACATCACGAAGACGCCGATGAGCCCGCCGACCACTCCGAGGACCGCGCCGGCGATCACCGAGTTCATCAGGAGCGACAGCAGCGCTCCGTAGTCGGAGAAGTCGAAGATCTGCGACCAGACGTCCGTCACGACTGCCCCTCCTCGTGCTCGTGCACGTGCGAGTGGTCGGGGGCGCCGACCACGATGACCCGGCCCCGGGCGCGGATCACATCGACGGGTGCGTCGTAGAGCTCGCTGAGCACCTCCGAGCGCAGGACCTCGTCGGGGGTGCCGATCCGGAACCGGCCGCCGGCGAGGTAGAGCACGCGGTCCACCATGCCGAGCACCGGATTCACGTCGTGCGTGACGAAGAGGACGCCGAGGTTCCGCTCGCGGCGGTGCCGGTCGATCAGCTCGCTGACCGCCCGCTGGTGGGCGAGGTCGAGCGCGATCAGCGGCTCGTCGCAGAGCAGGAGCGCCGGGTCGCCCGCGAGCGCCTGGCCGACGCGGACGCGCTGCTGCTCGCCGCCGGACAGGCTGCCGATGGGGGCGTCGGCGAAGGCGGTGGCGCCGACGGCCTCGAGCAGCGCGTCGACGGCTGCGCGCCGGGAGCGGGAGGGCAGGGGCAGGCCGAACCGGTGGCCGTCGATCCCGAGCCCGAGCAGATCGCGCGCGCGCAGCGGCGTGCCCTCGTCGGCGAGCTTCTGCTGCGGGATGTAGCCGATGCGCCGGTTGCCGCGGTGCACGGGCTCGCCGAGCACCTGCAGCTCCCCCGCGCTCAGCTGCTGCTGGCCGAGCACCGCGCGCAGGAGGCTCGTCTTGCCGGAGCCGTTCGCGCCGAGCACCGCGACGAACTCGCCGGCGCGCACGTCGAGGTCGACGCCGCTCCACAGCTCGCGGTCGCCGAAGCGGAGCCCGGCGCCGCGCAGCCGCAGCACGGACGCCGAAGGGCCCGCCTCCGGGGAGACGGGCCTGGTCGGGGAGTCGTGCCTCACTGGGAGAGGGCTCCCTCGATCGCGTCGAGGTTGGCGGTCATCCAGCCGGTGTAGTCGTCGCCCTCGGGCAGCGTCTCGGTGACGGGGACGGCCGGGATCCCGGCGGCCTTCGCGGCGTCGAGCACCGCGTCCGTCTGCGCCCCCTCGGTCTGCTCGTTGTAGATCAGCGCGTCCACGGCCTCGCCGGAGAACAGCGCCAGCGTCTCCTGGAGCGTGGTCGCGGGGACGTCGGTGCCCTCCTCGACCGCCTCGCTGAAGGCCTCGGGGGTCGCGTCGGTCAGGCCGAGCGCGTCGGTCATGTACAGCGGGACGGGCTCGGTGATCGCGATGGAGCGGCCGGAGAGCGTGCCCTTCAGCTCGCTCTCACGGGCGATCAGGGCGTCGAGCCCCTCGTCGAGCGTGGCGAGGTTGGCCGAGTAGGCGGAGGCGTTGTCGGGGTCGAGCGCGGCGAGCTCGTCGCCGATCCGCCCCGCGACCTCCTTCATCACCGAGAGGTCGTACCAGACGTGCTCGTTGAACTCCGCGTGCTCGTGCCCGCCCTCCGACTCCTCCTCCTCCGCGTGGTCGTGGACGTCCTCCAGGCCGGCGATCACGGTCGCCGTGATGACGGGGGCCTCGGTGCCGGCCGCGCTGATCATGGTGTCGAGGAAGTGGTCGTAGCCGCCGCCGTTCTCGATCACGAGGGTCGCGCCGGACACGGCGAGCTGGTCGCGGGCGGTGGCCTCGTACTCGTGCGGGTCCTTGTCCGGGCTGTCGATGATGCTGGTCACCTCGACCAGGTCGCCGCCGATGCTCGAGACGAGGTCGCCGTAGACGTTCGTCGACGCGACGACCTTCACGGGCCCGCCCGCGGCGGCGGCGGCGGAGGAGCTGTCGGAGGCGCTGCCCGCTCCGGAGCAGCCGCTCAGGGCGAGCGCGGTGCCGCCGAGGAGGGCGGTGAGGGCGAGGAGGCGGGTCTTCACGGTGAGCCGATCTGGGTCAGGGGCCGGGCGGGTGCCCCCACGCTAACGGCTATTGATAACGATTGTCAAAATCGTGCGGAGGCGCCCGCCGGTCATCCGCGGACACACGCGGACACGGGGCGACACGCGCCTCGCTCCGGCCCCCTCGCCCCTGGCACAGTCGCTGCACACCGCCCCCGACGAGACGAGGACACCGTGACCACCACCGCACCCACGACCACCGGCGCCGACGCCGCGACGACGATCGGCGCCGCCGCCGAGCACTGGTCGACCGCCCCCCGGCCCGACTCCCCCGACGCCTGGCTCGTCCGCGCCGAGGAGGTCGCCGCCGTGCTCGCGACCGACGCCCTCGAGCGCGACCGCGCCGGCGCCGCCCCCTTCGCCGAGGTCGCCCTGCTCAAGGCGGCCGGCCTCGTCACGCTGCTCGGGCCCGCCGAGCACGGCGGCGGTGCCCAGGAGTGGACCACCGCCCTCCGCGTCGTCCGCACCGTCGCGCGCGGCGACGGCTCGATCGGCCAGCTGCTCGGCTACCACTACCTCTGGGCCTGGGCGGCCCGCCTCGTGGGGACCCCTGAGCAGATCATCGCGGTCGAGCAGCTCGCGACCGAGGGGGACCTCCTCTACGGAGGCGCGGTGAACCCGCGCGACTCCGACCTCACCGTGCGGGAGGAGGGCGACGAGCTGGTCTTCACCGGCCGCAAGTCGTTCTCGACCGGCGGCGTGGTCAGCGACCTGACCGTGCTCGAGGGGGTGCTCGAGGGGACGGACACCCACCTCTTCGCGATCGTCCCCACCGATCAGGAGGGGATCGTCTTCGGCCGCGACTGGGACAGCCTCGGCCAGCGGCTCACCGAGTCCGGCTCCGTCGAGATCCGCGGCGTCCGCGTGCCGTGGGCGGCGGCGGCCGGCTTCGTCGACAGGGTCTACCGTCCGCTCGTCTACAACACCCTCAACGTGCCCGTCATCCAGCAGGTCTTCGCCGAGTTCTACCTCGGCATCGCGCAGGGAGCGCTCGAGCGCGCGGCGCAGTACACCCGCGAGCGCACTCGGGCCTGGCCGTACGGCGGCGACGACAAGGAGCGCGCCGGCGACGAGTGGTACGTGCTCGAGGGATACGGCGACCTGCAGTCCCGGCTCTGGGCCGACGAGGCGCTGATCGACGCGACGGGGGCCGCGCTCTCGGCCGCGCTGCACGCTCCGCGCGAGGAGCTGACGCCTCGGCGCCGCGGCGAGATCGCCGTGCGGATCGCCGCGGCCAAGGCGCGGATCGTGGAGGACGGCCTCGCGACGGCGACCCGCGTCTTCGAGCTGACCGGCGCCCGCGCCTCCGCGAGCTCGGTCGGACTCGACCTCTACTGGCGGAACCTCCGCACCCACTCCCTGCACGATCCGCTGCCCTACAAGCGCCGCGAGGTCGGCGTCTTCGCCCTGCTCGACACCGTCCCCGAGCCCAGCTGGTACACCTGATCGGCCGCGGGGCGCGTCCTGCTCCGGCGGCGCGCCCCGCCCGCACGCCGCCCCGGCGTCGATCCGCGACAGGCCGGAGCGGAGCCCCGGGGTAGCGTGAGGGCCGAGCGGAGGGAGGACCGTGGCCGTCACGCTGCACGACGTCGCCCGCGCCGCCGACGTCTCGATCAAGACCGTCTCGAACGTGATCAACGACTATCCGCACGTGCGCCCGGCCACCCGCTCCCGGGTGCAGGCGGCCATCGCGCAGCTGGGCTACCGCCCCAACCTCTCCGCGCGGAGCCTGCGCCGCGGCCGCACCGGCGTGATCGGCCTCGCCCTGCCGGAGCTGAGCCTCCCCTACTTCGCCGAGCTCGCCGACAGCGTGATGCGCGCCGCCGACGAGCGCGGCCTGACGGTGCTGATCGAGCAGACCGGCGGCGACCCCGAGCGCGAGCGGAGCGTCCTGGCGAGCGAGCGCCGGCAGCTCACCGACGGGCTGCTCTTCAGCCCGCTGGGCCTCGCCGACGAGGACGCACTCGCGGTCGGCTTCCCCCTGGTGCTGCTCGGCGAGCGGATCTTCACCGGGCTGGTCGACCACGTCACCATGCAGAACACCGCGGCGGCGCACGCGGCCACCGCGCACCTGCTCGCCTCCGGAAGGCGCCGGATCGTGGCGCTCGGGACCCACCCCGACGCCGCCGTCAGCTCGGCGTCGCTCCGCCTCGAGGGCTACCGCGCCGCGCTCGCCGAGGCCGGCATCGCCTACGACGAGCGGATGATCGGCGTCTCGGGCCCGTGGCGGCGCTCCGGCGGCGCCGAGGCGATGCGCCGCCTGCTCGCCTCCGGGCTCGACTTCGACGCCGTGTTCGCGCTCAACGACACCCTCGCGCTCGGCGCGGTCCGCGCGCTCCAGGAGGCGGGGGTCCGCGTCCCCGAGGAGGTGGCGGTGATCGGCTTCGACGACATCGACGAGGCGGGCTACTCCTCCCCCAGCCTCTCCAGTGTGGACTCGGGGCGCGACGAGATCGCGCGGACCGCGGTCGAGGTGCTGCAGGCCCGGATCGAGGGCACCCGCACCGGCCCGGGGACGCTCCACGAGGCGGCGTTCACCGTGGTCGCCCGGGAGTCGACCGCGGGCCGGCCGATCGCGGAGGACCCGTCGGTCGGCCGGGCGTCGGCCGGGGCCTAGGCGCAGGTCCCGCTGCCGCAGATCTCGCGGCGGATCCACGCTCCCGCGTCCGCGACGGCCAGCTCGCCGCGGCGGAGGAGCCGGCTCCACTCCACGGCCCGCGTCGTCGGCCGAGCCGCGGACGTCGCCGCCGACGGTGCGGAGGAACAGGTGCGCGAGCGGGCCGCCGAGGTACAGCGTGGCGCCCGCGACGCCGGCGAAGTGGCGGGCCTGGCCGCGGGTGCCGTCGTCGTAGGGGCGGCGGAAGCCCTTCCCCCGGACCCGGTTGCGGCCGCCGTGCGCCAGGTCGAGAGCGCCGAGCGGGGCGCTGCGGATGCCGGCGACGTCCTTCGCGACGGCCGCGAGGAACGCGCGCGGGCGGGGATGCGACGCCGCGAGGGCGTCGGCGCGGTCGGCGAGCTCGGAGCAGGCGTCGGTGACGGCATCGGAGGAGGGCACCCGCCCAGTCGAGCACAGGTGCGCTGAGCGGCGGCGGGGAGACGCGACGCCCGAAGAGGTCTGCCGCCGTCGGCAGCGGCGAGCAGCGAGGCAGGAGGGGGCCGGTGCCGCTCTTGACAGCGGCCGAGGCGGGGCGGACCATCGTGTACAACGTTAGAAAGACCGCTCGCCGCCGAGCCCGCTGCGGGAGCCCGAAGCCCGAAAGGCCCTCATGACCGACGCCCCCGCCGCCACCGCGCGCATCAGCCTCGACCCCGCCGCGGTCGTCGCCCCCGTCACTCCGCGCCTCTTCGGCTCGTTCGTCGAGCACCTCGGCCGCTGCGTGTACGACGGCATCTACGAGCCCGGCCACCCCGCCTCGAACGAGGACGGGTTCCGCCTCGACGTGGTCGAGCTGGTCAAGGAGCTGGGCACCACGACGATCCGCTACCCCGGCGGCAACTTCGTCTCGGGCTACCGCTGGGAGGACGGCGTCGGCCCGCGCTCCGAGCGCCCCCGCCGCCGCGACCTGGCCTGGCACTCGCTCGAGACCAACGAGGTCGGGCTGGACGACTTCGCGAAGTGGGCGGAGCTGACCGGCAGCGAGATCATGTACGCCGTCAACCTCGGCACCCGCGGCGTCCTCGAGGCGCTCGACGTCCTCGAGTACGCCAACGGACCGGCCGGCACCGCTCTCGCCGACCAGCGCATCGCCAACGGCGGGACCGAGCCCTACGACATCCGCATGTGGTGCCTCGGGAACGAGATGGACGGCCCCTGGCAGGTCGGCCACATGAGCGCCGACGACTACGGCAAGCTCGCCTCCCGCACCGCCAAGGCCCTCAAGATCGCCGACCCCTCGCTCGAGCTGGTCGTCTGCGGCTCGTCGAGCTCGTCGATGCCGACCTTCGGCGAGTGGGAGCGCGTGGTCCTCGAGCACGCGTACGACGACGTCGAGTACGTCTCGTGCCACGCCTACTACCAGGAGTACGACGGAGACCTCGGCTCCTTCCTCGCCTCCTCCCTCGACATGGAGTACTTCATCGCCACCGTCGCGGCGACCGTGGACCACGTGAAGTTCAAGCTCAAGAAGTCGAAGGACATCAAGCTCTCCTTCGACGAGTGGAACGTCTGGTACCTCGAGGAGTGGCAGGCCAAGGAGAAGGCCGACGCCGAGGGCGACCAGAGCACCCGCGAGTGGGCCTACGCCCCGCGCCTGCTCGAGGATGTCTACTCCGTCGCCGACGCCGTCGTCCTCGGCAACCTGATGATCACGCTGCTGAAGAACTCCGACCGGGTCACCTCCGCCTCCCTCGCGCAGCTCGTCAACGTGATCGCGCCGATCATGACCGAGCCGGGCGGAGCCGCCTGGCGCCAGACCACGTTCTTCCCGTTCTCGACCACCGCGCGCCTGGCCTCCGGCTCGGTGCTGCGCCCCCGGATCGACGCGGGGACCTACTCGACCGCCCGCCACGGCGACGCTCCGCTCATCGACTCCGTCGCCACCGTCGACGAGGGCCGCGCGGCCGTCTTCCTGGTGAACCGGTCGCAGACGGAGCCGATCGAGGTCACCGTCGACGTCAGCGGCCTCGGAGTCTCGAGCATCGCGGAGGCGGTGGCCCTGTTCGACGAGGACCCCTACGCGAAGAACACGCGTGACGACCAGGACCGCGTGCGCCTGCGCGAGGCCCCGGCGACGCTCGAGGACGGCGTGCTGACGCTGACCCTCCCGCCCGTCTCGTGGACGGCGGTCGCGCTCACGGCGTAGCGACGTCCGACCCGCGGGACCGCGTCCGGCTTCCCGGAGCCGCGCGGACCCGCGGGCCCCGTCGGGAACCGTCCCGGCTCAGGCCGCGGGCCGCAGCGGGGAGGAGGCGCTCGAGCTGGTCCGCGAGGTCGTCCGCCACCCCCACGAGTACGTGGCGGGGATCGGGCTCGACAACCTCGAGACGGCGGGTCCGCCCGAGCGCTTCGCCGACGCCTACCGCCTCGCCGGGGGGGCCGGCCTGGGCCGGACCGCCCACTCCTCCGAGCACGCCCCGACCGCCGCCAACACGACGACCTGCCTCGATCTGCTGGGCTGCGACCGGATCGACCACGGCTACTTCGTCCTCGAGGACCCCGCCGTCGTCCAGCGCGTCCGCGAGCAGGGCGTCGTGTTCACCGTCGCCTCGACGACCTCGCGCCGCTCCTGGCGGCCCTGGCGGCGCGCGTCCATCCGGGCGATGCTCGACGCGGGACTGCGGGTCGTGCCGTGCTCCGACGATCCCGGGATGTTCCCGACCACGCTGGCCGACGAGTACCGCCTCGCCGCCGGCCCGATCGGCGCGACCGCCGCGCAGCTGCGCGCGATGGCGCTCACCGGAGCGGAGGCCTCCTGGCTGCCCGCCGATGAGAAGGAGAGTCTGCGCGCGTCGTTCGCCGCGGAGCTGGACGCGCTGGACGCGGAGTTCGGGCTCGTCTGAGGCCCGGGACGCGACGGGCTCCCCGCCCTGACAGAGTGGACGGATGAGCCCCCTTTCCGATCCCCTGGCCTTCGACCTCGAGGCGCTGCGCCGGGAGGTGCTGCCGGACGACGGGGGCGAGGTCGACGACAGCATCCCCGCGCTCGCGGACGCCGACCCGGGACTCTGCGCGATCGCGCTCGTCCTGCCCGACGGGTCCGTCCGCGCGAGTGCCGACGCGGAGGCGCGGTTCAGCATCCAGTCGGCCGTGAAGCCGTTCCTGTTCGCGCTCGCGCTCCTCGACACCGGCGGCGACGCGCTCGACCGCGTCGGCATCGAGCCCACCGGCGAGGCCTTCGACGCCCTCAAGCTCGAGAGCGGCACCGGGCGTCCGCCGAACCCGATGGTCAACGCGGGAGCGCTGCTGACCGCCGCCCTGGTCGACGGCGGCGACGCCGACGGCCGGAGCGAGCGGATCCTCCGCGGCCTCTCCGCCTTCGCCGGCCGCCCGCTCTCCGTCGACGAGAGCGTCGCCGCCGACGAGCACCTCCTCGGCGACCGGAACCACGCCCTCGCGCACCTGATGCGCGCGGAGGGCACCCTGCACCGCAGCGCCGACGACGCCGTCTCCGCGTACGCCCGGGCGTGCGCCGTGCTGGTCGACGTCCGCGACCTGGCCGCGATGGGCGCGACGCTCGCGTTCGGCGGCGTGCACCCGGGGACCGGCGAGCGGGTCGTGCCGGCGTCGGTCGCGCGCGACGTGGTCGCGGTCATGGCGACGTGCGGCGTCTACGACGGATCGGGCCGCTGGATGCGCGCGGTCGGCGTGCCCGCCAAGTCGAGCGTCTCGGGCGCCCTCGTCCTCTCCGCTCCCGGCCGCCTCGGCGCCGCCGTCGTCAGCCCGCCGCTGGACCCCCAGGGCACCAGCGTCCGCGGCGCCCGCGTCGCCGCCCGCCTGAGCGACGCCCTCGCCCTGCACTCCTTCGCGGTCGCCCCCCGCTGACCGCTGCCCCGTTCCCCCGCTCTCCCCGCTCCCGCCGGCGCAGCCGCGGCCCGTGCCCCGCGCCGTCACAGGCGCCGGCGCCCACCGCACCCTCAGCGGAGACCACCCGCCCTCCCGCGACAGCGAAGGGCCGAGCCGCATCCGTGCACGCTCGCCCTCAGGGCCGAGCCACGTCAGCGCACGCTCGCCCGCAGGGCCGAGCTGACCGCCGAATCGCGTTCCAGCGATTCGCCGTAGCGGTACACTCCCCGCTCCACGAAACGCACCACCTCGTACAGCCGACCGCGGAGCGGATGACGACGAAGGAGGAATCCGCTCGATCGAGCACCGCCGAGCTCACCGCCGAATCGCGTTCCAGCGATCCGCCGTAGCGGTACGCTCCCCGCTCCACGAAACGCCCCACCTCGTACGGCCGACCGCGGAGCGGATGACGACGAAGGAGGAATCCGCTCGATCGAGCACCGCCCGCTCAGTCGAGCAGCAGCGCCGGTTCCTCCAGCACGCTGGCGACGTCGGCGACGAAGCGGCTGACGACGTCGCCGTCGACGACGCGGTGGTCGAAGGAGCCGCCGACCGTGGTGACGAAGCGGGGGCGGACCTCGCCGTCGACGACCCAGGGCTTCTGCTTGATCGTGCCGAGGGCGATGATCGCGACTTCGCCGGGGTTGAGGATGGGGGTGCCCGTGTCCATCCCGAACACGCCGATGTTGGTGATGGTGATGGTGCCGTTCTGCATGTCGGCGGCGGTGGTCTTGCCGTCGCGGGCGTCGAGGGTGAGCTTCTCGAGGGCCTGCGCCAGTTCGAGGAGGCTCATCGACTGGGCGTCCTTGACGTTGGGGACGAGCAGTCCGCGCGGGGTGGCCGCGGCGATGCCGAGGTTGACGTAGTGGCGGACGACGATCTCGGTGTCGGTCCAGGCGGAGTTGACGGTGGGGTTGCGGCGGACGGCCCAGATGATGGCCTTGGCCATGATGAGCAGCGGCGAGACCTTGACGCCGGCGAAGTCGGGCGAGTTCTTGAGGCGCTTGACGAACTCCATGGTGCGGGTCGCGTCGACGTCGACGAAGACGCTGACGTGGGGCGCGGTGAACGCGCTCGTCGACATCGCGGCGGCG
>NZ_PSTN01000026.1:0-46709 GCF_002930955.1 Rathayibacter sp. AY1A4
ACGCGGCGGTACAGCGCGACGACGTCGGCCGTCGACTCGTCGGCCGTCGCCCACATGTCCGAGTTCGGCTCCGACTCGTCCTCCATCCACGGCATCGGCACCAGCACCCGCTCTCCCGGAGCGCCGCTGAGCAGCAGCTCGACCGCCCGGCGGCCCATCTCCTCGTGCGGCAGCGCCACGGTCGTCAGCCCGGGGCGGAGGTAGGCGGCCAGCTCGTCGTCGTCGAACGACACCACGGCGACGTCGCCCGGGATCGAGAGCCCCGCCTCCGCGACCGCCTGGTAGGCGCCGAACGCCATCCGGTCGTTGAGGCAGAGCAGAAGGCGGATGTCGTCGCGCCGCGCCAGCAGGTCGGCGACCGCGCGGTGGCCGTGCTCGGGCTCCCAGTCGGGGATCGACTCCTCGGCGACGAACGCGAGCCCCTTCTCGGCCATGGCGTCGCGGATGCCGGCGACGCGCTCGGCCACCGTCGCCGAGCGGAAGCGGTCGCGCTCGACCTCGTCGTTCTGCCCGATCAGCGCGATCCCGTCGCGGTAGCCGTGCGCGTGCAGCAGCTCCACCGCGGCGCGCCCGCCCGCGTACTCGTCGGGCAGGATCGACGCGGGGTGCTGCGAGTTCGTCGCGTTGAGCATCACCACGGAGGTGGAGGCGGGCAGCTCCGGCACGTAGAACTCGCGGGAGCGCATCGAGGCGAAGATGATGCCGTCGACCTGGCGGTCGAGCACCGCGTCGACGGCCTCGGCCTCGCGCGCCGGATCGCCGCCGGTCTCGAGGAGCAGGACGACGTGCCGTGCCGCCTCGGCCGCCGTGAGCGCGCCCTTGATCAGGCCGCCGGCGAAGCGCGTGGTCGCGATCTGGTCCGAGATGAAGCCGATCGTGCGGGTCTTGTCGGTGCGGAGCCCGCGGGCGGCGACGTTGGGCCGGTAGTGCAGCGCCTCGGCGGCGGCGAACACCCGCTCGTGGGCGTCCTGCGACAGCCCGGTCTCGGGCTTCCCGTTGAGGATCATCGACGCGGCCGAGATCGACAGCCCGGCCTCGCGGGCCACGTCGGCGAGCGTCACGCGCTTCTTCGCCATGCCCGCCGCCTCCCGCCGTCGCCCTTGACAAGTCTTCCGTGTGCACAGACTATATCCACACCTGAAACCTTTTAGTCCCCCGCTCAAAGGTTTCAGGCGGCCGTCCGGAGCCGCGGCTCGAGCCCCTCCGGGCGGCCGGGCACCAGCAGCACCTGCACCCACGACGAAGGAGTCACCGCATGTCTTTCCCCACCCCCGGCACGCCGATCGGCCGCAGGACCGTCCTGGTCGGCGCCGGCTCGGTCGCGGCCCTGTTCACGCTCGCCGCCTGCGCGCCCGGAGGCTCGAGCGCCCCGGCCGCGAGCTCCTCGGTCGACGTGAGCACCGAGCTCACCAGCGACACCGTCGAGCTCGTCATCGCCGACGAGACCGGCTTCCCCGTCACCGACAAGCTGACGGAGGAGTTCACGAAGCAGTTCCCGAACGTCACCTTCACCATCAACCGCGACACCTTCGCGAACCTCACCGCCAACTCGCCGAAGCTGCTCGCGAGCGACACTCCGCCGGACCTCATCCGCCTGCCCACCATCGGCGACACCGTCAAGGACGGCCTGCTCGCCGACCTCGACCCGTGGTTCGACGCCTACGGCTGGGACGCCTGGTCGGCCTCGCAGCTCGCCCCGCTCCGCGTCGACTCCGACGGCGTCCGCGGGAAGGGCTCGCTCTACCAGCTGGGCCTGGGCTACAGCGTCACCGGCATCTACATGAACCTGGAGCTCGCGAAGCAGCTCGGGATCGACGCCCCGCCGACCACGCTCGCCGAGTTCGAGGAGGACCTCGCGAAGGCGAAGGCCGGCGGCGTCCTGCCGATCATGGCCGGCGACAAGGACGGAGTGGTCAACTTCGTCGTGCAGGCGGCGATGAACCAGTACGCCGACAAGCAGGAGATGGCCGACTGGATCTTCACGGTCCCCGGCGCCACCTACGAGACCGACGGCAACGTGAAGGGCGCGGAGCTCGTCCGCACCTGGGCCGACGCGGGCTACTTCCCCTCGGACATCAACGCGATCGACTACTCCTCCTTCGTCAGCCGCTTCCAGGGCGGCGAGGGCCTGTTCGCCTTCAACGGCAACTGGGCGGCCGCCGACACGCAGACCAAGATGGGCGACGGCGTCGACTTCTTCCTGGTGCCCCCGGCCGAGGAGGGCGGGAGCCACGTGGCCATGGGCGCCGCCAACTCGTTCTCGGTCGCCGCGAAGTCGTCGCACCTCAACGAGATCGTCTTCTTCCTCAACTGGATCCACACGAACGAGGCCGCGCGCCAGATCGTCGTCGACGTGACCGGTGCCGCTCCCGGCGGCGACCCGGCCCAGGCGCTCCCCGAGGTCGAGTCGGGCTCGCTGCTCGAGCAGGCGCTCGCCATGTCGGCGCAGATCGGCGCGGAGGACGGCCAGGTCGACTTCATGTCGAACGCGACCGCGGGCATCTACGCGGGCGCGATCATCCCGGAGTCGCAGCTGCTGGTGACCAGCCAGATCTCCGGCCAGGACTTCGTCACGGCCGTGCAGGAGTTCTACGCGAAGGAACTCGCCGGATGACCGCGGCCGGCCCTCTCGTCTCGAGCGCCGTCGACCGCGGGGGCCGGAGCGGGACGCCGCGCCGCAGGAGCACTGCGGCGCGGCGGGCGACCCTCGTCGGCTGGCTCTTCGTCGTGCCGGCCCTGCTCGTCTACATCGCGTTCGTCATCTACCCGCTGATCACCGGGGTGCAGTACTCGTTCTACAAGTGGAACGGCGTCGGCCCCTCCGAGTGGGTGGGCTTCTCGAACTACCTCCGCGTGTTCACCGATCCCGACCTGCTCGGCTCGATCGGCAACGCCTTCGTGCTGATCCTCTACTTCACGGTGATCCCGGTCTCGGCGGGCCTGGTCCTCGCGAGCCTGCTGCGCTCGATGCGCCCCGGCGTCTTCTCGAGCGTGTCGCAGACGATCCTGTTCCTGCCGCAGATCATCCCGCTCGCCGCGGCCGGCATCGCCTGGTCGTGGATGTACTCGCAGACCGGAGCGGTCAACCAGATCCTGCAGGCCGTCGGGCTCGGCTCGCTCGCGCGGCCGTGGCTGGGCGACTTCCAGACCGCCCTCCCCGCCGTCGGATTGATCGGCTCGTGGGTGCTCACCGGGCTCTGCACGGTCCTCTTCCTCACCGGCATCGGCAAGATCGACGTCTCGCTCTACGAGGCCATCCGTCTCGACGGCGGCACGTGGCTGCGGGAGTTCTTCACCATCACGGTCCCGGGCCTGCGCCAGGAGATCTCGGTGCTCACCACGATCACCGTGATCGCAGCGCTGAGCAGCTTCGACATCATCTACACGACCACGCTCGGCGGCCCCGGCCGCTCGACCCTGGTGCCCGGCATCTCGATCTACCGGATCGGCTTCACCCAGAGCGACGTGGGGCTCGCCTCCGCCTTCGGGATCGTGCTGATGGTGCTCGTGCTCGCCTGCGTCCTCCCCCTCCAGCGCCTCTCGAGAGTGAGCGACCGATGATCGTCACCAAGTCCGAGGTCGTCATCGGCCGCGTCGTCCTGATCGTCGTGCTCGTGCTGACCGTCATCCCGCTGGTCAACATGCTCTCGGCGGCGCTGCAGCCGGCGGACGTGAATCCGACCGGCCTCACCTGGCCGACGGACCCGCAGTGGGGCAACTTCGCCCAGGCCTTCGAGACCGGGCACGTCCTGCAGCTGATGGGGTCGAGCGCCCTGATCGTGCTCGGCGTCGTCCCGATCAGCCTGCTCTTCGCGACCCTCGCCGGCTACGCGCTCGGCAACCTGCGCATCCGCGGCGGCGGGTTCGTCTTCGTGTTCCTCATCCTCGGGCTCACGATCCCGTTCGAGTCGCTGATCATCCCGCTGTACTACGAGATCCAGTCGCTGGGCCTGCTGAACACCCAGTGGGCGATCATCCTGCCGCTGATCGGGCTCTACATGCCCTTCAGCGTCGTGTGGATGCGCGCGCACTTCGTCCGGATCCCGTCCGAGCTCTCGGAGGCGGCGCGCGTGGACGGCGCGACGACCTGGCAGGAGTTCCGCCGGATCCAGCTGCCGCTCGCGCGCCCGGCCCTGTCGGCGCTCGCGATCCTGCTGTTCCTCTGGACCTGGAACCAGTTCCTCCTGCCGGTGGTGCTCGTCTCCGATCCGCTGGACCGCACCGTCGCCGGAGCGCTCACCTTCTTCCAGGGGCAGTACAGCAACAGCATCCCGCTGCTCAACGCGGGCGCGCTGCTGATCATCGTGCCGACGATCCTGGTCTTCGTGATCTTCCAGCGGCAGTTCATCACCGCTCTGCTGCAGGGCGCGGTGAAGGGGTGACCGCGGTGCACGGAGTCGTGGAGCCCGGGTTCGAGGGGGTCCGCGACGCCTTCGCCGAGGCCGTCCGGCCCGGCTCGGGAGCGGCGGTCGCGGTGCGGCTGCACGGCCGGCCGGTCGTCGACCTCTGGGCGGGAGAGGCGGGGGCGGAGGAGCCGTGGCGGGAGGACACCCTCAGCGTCGTCTTCTCGTGCACGAAGGGCCTCGTCTCCCTCCTCGCCGCACGTCTCGTGCAGGAGGGGCTGCTCGACTACGACGCCCGGGTGGCCGACTACTGGCCCGAGTTCGCCGCGGCGGGCAAGGCCGACGTGCGCGTGCAGGACCTGCTCGCCCACCGGGCCGGGCTCTCGGCCCCCCGCCTCCCGCTCACGACCGCCGACCTCGCCGACTGGGACCTCGTCGCCGGGCGCCTCGCCGAGCAGGAGCCCCTGTGGGAGCCGGGAACGGGCTACGCCTACCACCCGATCACGCACGGCTGGCTGATCGGCGAGGTGATCCGCCGGGTGACCGGGCGGAGCGTCGGCGCCGCGTTCCAGGAGCGGATCGCCGGACCGGTCGGCGCGGAGGCGTGGATCGGGCTGCCCGCCTCCGAGCAGGGCCGCGTCGCGACGATGCTCGTCGGCCCCACCCTCGCCGAGCTCACGGCGGCGCAGGCCGCGGCGCGCACCCCCGGAGTCGTCGACTGGGGCGAGCGGGCGATGACTCTCGGCGGTGCGCTGCCCGTCGAGCTCGTCGGACCGGGCACGGGCTTCAACGATCCCGTGCTGCAGGCCGCCGAGATCCCCGGGGCGGGCGGCATCGGCTCGGCCCGGGCGCTCGCCGCGATCTGGTCGGCGGCGTTCACCGAGACGGACGGCGTGCGGCTGCTCGAGGACGCGACGATCGAGCGGGCCACCGCTCCGCTCAGCAGTGGCCCGCCGGTGTGGCCGGTGCCGGGCCCGTGGCCGGCCTGGGGCTGCGGCTTCCAGCTCGGCACGGACGCGCGCCGGTACCTCACGCCGAGCGGCTTCGGGCACGACGGCGCGGGCGGACAGGTCGCCTTCGCCGACCCGGACGCGGGAGTCGGCTTCGCGTTCCTCACCAACCGGATGGAGGGGGTCGGCGACGTGCGCGCGACCCGCGTCGTCGAGGCGCTCGCGACCGCGCTGCGACTGCCCGTTCCGCGCGGACTCTGACCCCTCCGTGCGGACTCTGATCGCTCCGCCCCACCCCCGTCAAGGGGTGGGGCACCCGGTCGGCGCCGTCCTAGCGTCGGGGGACGGGCCGACCGGAGGGGCGGTCCGGGATCCAGGGGAGGGCGAGATGCAGAAGCTGTACTACGCGAGCGGATTCGTGCTGCTGGGCGACGAGGTGTGCTCGGCGGTCGTCGAGTACGCGCAGGCGCTGGCGAACGTGGGGAAGTCGGACCTGGTCGTGGTGCCGTCGCTCTCGGACGAGGGGCTGCGAGGCGAGACCCGTCTCCTGGTCGGACCGGCCAGCCAGCTCTTCACCAGCCCGGCGCTCGACCGCGGCGTCGACCTCGATGACCCGGAGGCGGTGGAGTCGATGCGCGAGAAGACCCGACGGCTTCAGCCCGCGCGGCCGACCGTGCAGCCGCGCGGCGAGGGCGACGACAGCGAGGACGACGGCGGGACCGACTACCTCTGACGCCTCAGGTGTCGAGCGTGGTGCTGGGGCGCTCGCCGAAGCGGTGGGCGTACGAGGCCGAGAACCGACCGAGGTGCGCGAAGCCCCAGCGCCGTGCGACCTCGCTGACGCTGACGACTCCGGACTCGCCCGCCCGCAGCTCCTTCTGCACGCCGTCCAGCCGGATCCGCCGCAGGTAGTCGACCGCGGTGAAGCCGAACTCGCGCCGGAACTCGGTCTGCAGCGTCCGCAGGCCGATGCCCGCCGCGTCGGCGATCTGCTCGGTCCGGAGCGGCTCGTGGGCGTGCTCGTACATGTACTCGATCGCCTGGCGGAGGCGCCCCGAGCGGGGTACTCCGAGGTCGCCGGGAGTGTCCAGCGTCGAGTGCGGGAAGGTCTCGAGCAGGGCGACGGCGACCGCGCGGTCGGCCTCGCGGCGCAGCAGCGGCGAGCTGTCGGCGTCGTAGATCACCCGGGCGACCGTCGCGACGGTCGCCGACCAGCGCCGCAGCGCCGCGCCCTCGGGTCGTGCGGTGGTGTCGAAGAGGAGGGGGCCGCGGGTGCCCTCGACCTCCTCCGCGATGCCCTCGAGGTACGCGCCGTCGAAGTGGATGAGGTTCTGGCGGTAGTCGTGGAACTCGAACCGGCTGGGGCGGTCGTTGACGAAGATCGCCGGCTGCCCGAATCCGAGGGTCACCGCGTCGCCGTCGAGATCGGTGACGCCCGCGCCGGCGGTCAGCCACGAGACGACGTACTCGCCCTCGGTCTGGATCGAGCCCTGCACGGAGCCGGCGAACTGGCTGCCGCGGAGCGTCACATCGCCGTCGCCGACGGAGGTGTAGCGGTACGAGAAGTCCTCGCCGGGCTCGACGACGAAGCGGTGCCCGTTGTACGACTGCTCGAAGAGGGCCCGCGCCTGCTCGATGTCACGCCCGCCGATGTCGGAGCGCATGACCTCGTCCTTCTCGTTCATCCCGATCAGGGTCGCACGAGGAGCGCTCCTCACCGCGTGCCCCGAACGGGGAATTCGTTAAGCGGATAAACCAGTCGCGGGTCCGGCGGCGCGGGTCATGGCCTGGACGGTCGCCGCCTGGAACTGCGTGAGCAGCACCACGGTGTGCCGCGCTCCGGCTTCCACGGCGAGCGAGAAGGTGGCGCCGGCCGGAGTGGCCCGCCAGGAGCGGATGTCGCGGGTGCCGACGCGGGTCGAGTCTCCGGTGCCGGCGCTCCGCAGCACCAGGGAGTCGGGCAGCACGCAGAGCGCGCCCGTCACGCCGTCGACAGTGGAGGAGCACTCGAAGCCCGCGTCGTCGTGCACTGCACCGGCGAGCTCGACGAAGTCGGTGACCTCCATCGGCTCGTCGTCGTCGCGCCTGGACACGGCGCGCTCAGGCAGCGTGCGTGAGCCCGGAGGACTCGGGCTGCTGCGCCGGCTCGGTGACGATCCGCAGGCCCCGTCCGCTGTTGGCCTCCTCCATCAGTGCGCGCACCCAGGTGGCGTTGATCGCCGGCATGCGGCTTCCGTGGAACGAGAACTGGAGGGGGATGGTCGGGTGCAGCCACAGTGTCTGGCGTCCGGTGCCGTGCGCGCTCGAGGCGTCGAGCTGGAAGGCGAACGCCTCGTCGCGGCGGAACTTGTTGATCATGACGATCTGGAGGTGCGCGAGCGCGCGGTCGTCGATCTCGTGCGAGGTGGGGGGAGTGCCGTAGAGGAGAGCGCCCATGGTGCGTGCCGCCGTTCTGTGCTGTGTCGCGGGTGCCGGCCGCGACGGTGGGGTGCCCCGGCGAGTGCCGCCGGGAGGGGGAGTGCGAGATGGTGGGGGTGTTCGTGGGGAGCAGGACCCGGGGTGTGCTGTGCCGCCGAGTCGAGTGTCCGGAGTGTCGATCCGGGGGTGCCGGGCTCCGGGATGTCGAGCCCGGATGCCGTCGCGCCGAGCCGTCGATCCCCGTTGACGCCTGCTCTGCAGGCCCGTGGAGTCGGGCGGTCGGGCCGTCCCTCCGGCTGTTCTCCGAAAGTACGCCCCTCGTTCGGAGGGCACGTGCCGCTATCCGGAATGCGAAGCAGTGGCCCCGGCCGCCGGGCGGACTCCCAGCCGGGCGACTCCGAGGCTCAGTTGCGGGGTGCCTCCGGTGGGCGGGGCGGCTGCGTCGAGACACCGTGCTCGTGCGCGAGACACCGCCTCGGCAGTGAGGTGCCGGGCGGGCCGGCAGTGTCTCGGCAGGGCGGGGCAGGTGTCGGTGGGTGCTCGGACGGGAGTAAGGCCCCCTGCGTACGCGCTGCGCGAGCTCCTGCGGCGAGACGCTGCTCTCGTGCGAGAGGCGCCGCCTTCCGCGGTGGTGTCTCGCCGGGTTGGCGGTGTCTCGGCAAGTCGGCGGGAGGAGGAGGGTGCGCTCCTCCGCGAGTCGTCGCGCCGCCGCTCCGGCGGGGCGCCGACGCTCAGAAGGCGTAGCGGACGCGGCAGTAGGGGAGGCGCTCGGCGAGGAGGGCGCGGAAGCGGTCGAGGGCCGCGCGCTTGAGGTCGCGCCGGTAGCGAATGTTGACGGCGCCGTTCTCGGAGACCTTCTGCTCCTGGCGCCCCGGCTGCCAGAGCAGCGACTCCGCCCTGGGGTGCCAGCCGAGGTTCACCTCGTGCAGGCCCTCGTTGTGGGTGAGGAGGATCACCTCGGCCGCGAGCTGCGCCTTCGCCCGCGGGTGGAGGGCGGCGTCGAGCTGGTCGAAGAGCTCGGTCCAGTCCTGCTGCCAGGTCTCGGTGAGGATCACGGGCGAGAAGTTGACGTGCACCTCGTAGCCGGCGTCGACGAAGTCGTTGATCGCCGCGATCCGCTCGGCCATCGGCGAGGTGCGGATGTCGGTGACCTTCGCCGTCTCGGCGGGCATCAGCGAGAAGCGGATGCGCGTGCGCCCGAGCGGGTCCCACTCGAGGAGCTCGCGGTTGACGTACTTGGTCGCGAAGGACGCCTTGGCGGTGGGCGACATCCGGAACAGCTCGCAGAGGTCGCGGACGTTCTCGCTCAGCAGCGCGTCGACGGAGCAGTCGCTGTTCTCGCCGATGTCGTAGACCCAGGCCTCCGGGTCGCACTGGTTCGCCTCGGCCTTGGGGCCCTGCTTGGCGATGTGCCGGGCCAGATGGCGCTGGATCTGCTCGATGTTCGTGAAGAGCGTGATCGGGTTGCTGTAGCCCTTCCTCCGCGGCACGTAGCAGTAGACGCACGCCATGGCGCAGCCGTTGGCGGTGGAGGGGGCGATGAAGTCGGCCGAGCGGCCGTTCGGGCGCGTGACGAGCGACTTCTTCACCCCGAGCACGAGCGCCTCCGTCTTGATGCGCACCCAGCGCGCGACGTTCGCCTCGTCGCCGTGCACCTCCGGGATCAGCCAGTGCGACTCGACGGGCACGATCTCGGCGCCCGGCCACCGCGCCACGACCTCCTGCCCGCGGGGCAGCTCGAGCGCGGCCGGCTCGGCGTAGATCCGCCGGACGTCGAGCAGGCGCCGCTCGCGGACCTGCGCGGACGCGGGGCTCGAAGCGGTGTCGGACATGCGTCCGTTCTACCGGCGACCACCGACATCCGCGGGGACGGGGTCGTCGCCCGCCGCTGGGATCCTGCGGCCTCCTGCAGGAACCGTGGCGCCGCTCCCTCAGGATGGAGGCATGCCCTCCTCCGCCGACCGCTTCCGCCGCGCCGCCGTCGAGCTCGCGCAGACCTCCGAGCGGCAGGTCGAGTGGGCGCTCGCCGTCGCGGAGGATGCGCGCCTCCTCGCCCTGATCGACGAGCTGCCCGCGCAGCACCGGCAGCCGTCCCTGCTCTTCTCGGTCGCGCGGCTGCTCGGCGTGCCCGACGTCGACGGCGCCGGATTCGCCGCGTGGCTCCGGAGCGAGTGGGCGCGGGTGGCGCCGATCGCCGCCGAGCGGAGGACGCAGACCAACGAGGCGCTGCGGTGCGCGCCCCTGGTCGCAGCGCTGGAGCGGATCACGGAGCCCGGTGAGCCGGTGGCGCTCGTCGAGATCGGCGCCTCCGCGGGGCTCTGCCTGGCGCCGGAGCGGTACTCCTACGCCTTCACGGCGAGCGACGGCGAGACGAGGCTCGGGTCGGGCGCGCCTCTGCTGCGGTGCGCGGTGAGCGGAGGCGCGGCGCCGGGGCGGCTGCCGGTCGTCGCATGGCGCCGGGGGCTCGACCTGGCGCCGCTCGACGTCCGCTCGCCCGAGGACGTCGCCTGGCTGAAGGCACTGCTCCCGCCCGACCGCCCGGAGCGGACCGCGCGGCTCCGCTCGGCCGTGGAGACTCTGCAGGACGACCCGCCCACGATCGTCGCGGGCGATGCGGCCGCCGAGCTGCCCGCCCTGCTCGACGCAGTGCCGCCGGGTCTGCGGACGGTGGTCGTCTCGCTCGGGACCCTGGTCTACCTTCCGTGGGCCGCGCGCGAGAGCGTCCTGGTGACGGTCGCCGATCGCGGCGCGAGCCTGGTGACGCTCGAGGCGGAGGCGCTGCTCCCGCACCTCGTCGCCGCGCGCGGGGACCGCACGGCTCCCGAGCCGACGCCGTTCCTGCTCGCCGCCGACGGCGTCCCGCTCGCGAGCGCGGCCGCCCACGGCGGCACCCTCTCCTGGCTGGCCTGAGCCGCGCTCCAGCGCTGTGTGCGGGCTGCCCGAAGCTCGGGAGGTGCCCGGCGCCCGGTGACCGGTGCCCGCTCCGCCCCGCTCCTCCGCCCGCTGTTCAGAAGTCGTCGCACTCGGCGTCGACTGCGACGACTCCTGGACTCTCGCGGAGGAGCGAGCACCGAAGCCCGAAGCTCAACGCGCAGAGCTCTGAGCTCAGGCGCTCGGCCCGATCGTCCGCCCACTGTTCAAGAGTTGTCGCACTCAGCGTCGAGTGCGACAACTCCCGGACAGTCGCGAAGGAGAGGGGGTCGAAATGCAGCGCCGAGAGCTCGGAGTCCCGGCGCTCGACCCGCGCCCACTGTTCAAGAGTTGTCGCACTCGGCGTCGAGTGCGACAACTCCTGGACTCTCGCGGAGGGGAGGACGGTCGAGCGCAGGACTCAGAGCTCAGAGCCAGAGCTCAGAGCGTCCAGCGTCCAGCGCCCAGCGCCCAGCGTCCAGCGCCCCAGCGCCCTACAGCCCGTCGACCACGAGCTGCGTCGCGCGCGGGACGTACGAGGTGTTCGTCGTCGGGTCCCAGCCCACGAGCGCGACCGCGTCGCCGCCGACGCGCGCGGTGATGCCCACGAGCGAGAACGGCTTGCCGCCCACGGCTCCGGACACCTTCCAGCCGAGCGTCTCGTCGGCGCCGGTCAGCGTCTGCTCGGTGCGCTCGACGGTCGTCTCGACCGGCACACCCTGCATGGCGAAGAGCGTCGAGCCGGAGGCGCAGCGCGTGGTCGCGTCGGTGGCGCTCGCGAGGAGCGAGGCGGCCGCGTCGGCGGTGCCGGTGCTCGACACGACGGCGGTCATGGAGCGGTCGGCGCTGGTGCCGTACGAGAGTCCGGCGGCGGGCTGCGCGGTGTCCCAGCCCAGGCCGAACGGCGAGAGGCAGCTGGCGTCGGTCGCGGTGAGGCCGGGGTAGATCGAGTCGAGCATCTCCTGGATGCTCGCGTACTCGCCGGGCACGAACTGCACGCCGGTCAGCACGGCGGCCACCTGCTCGCCGGTCTTCTGAGCGGTGTCGGCGGCAGGGGCGGCGGCCGTCGCGGTGGCGGACGGGGCGGCCGACGACGAGGGGAGCGTCGGGGTGAACGGGCGGAGGGTCGATCCGCTCGTCGCGGTCCCCGCGCAGCCCGAGAGGGCGAGCAGCAGCACGCCTCCCATCAGAGTCGTGCGCAGCAGTGTCTTGGACATCATGTCTCCCCCTTCGCCCGCCGGCGCCGCACCGGGGCGCCTGAGGCTAGCAGAGCCTCGCGTCCCGGAGGCGGCCCGGCGCCGCCCGCAGGACTGAGGCGGCCCGGTGGCACCCGCAGACCGGAGGCGGTCCGGCAGCGCGTGCGGATCGGAGTCGGCCCGGCCCCACCCGCGCAACGGAGCGCGAAACCGCGAACCTCCGCCTCCGACGGCCGTTCCCGCCGCCTCCGCTCCGCCGCTCAGATCTCCGTGTGCCCGAGCTCGGCTCCCGCGAGCAGGCGGATCTCCGGCTCGGCGATGCCTTCCAGCTCCAGCACAACGACGCGGTTGCGGCCGGCGCGGGTGACCGGCGAGGGGACGATCAGCGTCCGCTGCGGTCCGCGGCGCCAGTAGCGCCCGAGGAGGAAGCCGTTCACCCAGACCAGTCCCTTGCCCCAGTGCAGCGTGTCCACGTAGAGGTCGGCCTGCTCGTCGAGATCGAACGAGCCGGAGGCGAGCTGCGGTCCGGCCGAGAACGCCGGCGCCGCGACGGCCAGGTCGGGGAGGCACTCCAGCGCGAGGGCACGCGCCGCCCAGCCGGTCAGCGGGGCGCCGTCGAGCGTCACGCCTCCGATCAGGCCCTTGTGCTCGCCGATGCGTGTGCCGTAATTTACCCGGCCCTGGTTCTCGACCAGGATCGCGAGCTCGCCGCGTCCGCTCGGCAGAGTCAGCGCCCGCTCGTGGTGGTCGCGCGCCAGCACGCCCACCGGCACGCCGTCCAGCAGCACCCAGGCGCGGTCGCGCACCTCCTCGCCCACCACGAGGCGGGCCGGAGCGGAGGAGCCGTCGAGCGTCGTCGTGAAGAGCACGAAGCCGTCGTCGTGGCCGAGGTCGTCGAAGCTGGCCATCGCGTCGAGGTGCGCGGCCGGTCCGAACGCCTGGCCGAGGCCGAGGAGCGCCGGGCCGGGGACGAGCGGAGCGGTCAGGGCGGGGGCCGGCGGGCGCACCGCGGGCACCTCCTCCGGCACCGGCGCGTAGCGCGCGATGACGTCGCGGAACGCCCAGAACTTCGCGGTCGGGTCACCGCCCTCGTCGAGCGGGGCGTCGTAGTCGTAGCTCGTCGTGATCGCGGCGTAGCGGCCCTTGTCGTTCGCGCCGCTGGTCAGGCCGAAGTTGGTGCCGCCGTGGAACATGTAGATGTTGACCGAGCCGCCGGCCGCGAGCAGCGTGTCGAGCTCCTGGGCGGAGGCGTCGGCGTCCGTCGTGTGGTGCTGGGTGCCCCAGTCGTCGAACCAGCCGCACCAGAACTCCATGCACATCAGCGGGCCGGTGGGCTGGAACTCGCGCAGCGTCGCGAGGCGCTCCGTGGTCCGCGAGCCGAACGAGCCGGTGAGGTGCAGGCCCGGCAGGCTGCCGTCGGCGAGCATCTGCGGAGTGGGCTGGTCGATGGTGGTCAGCGGCACCGTGATGCCGGAGTCGCGGGTCACCCGCACGAGCTCGGCGAGGTACTCCTTGTCGGAGCCGTACGCGCCGTACTCGTTCTCGATCTGCACGAGGACCACGGGCCCGCCGGCATCGATCTGGCGCGGGGCCACGATCGAGTACACGCGGCGCAGGTAGTCGCTGACCGCGGCGAGGTAGTTCGGCTCCGAGCGGCGCACGCCCACCTCGGGGTCGCGGAAGAGCCAGGCCGGGAGGGCGCCGTTGTCCCACTCCGCGCAGATGTAGGGGCCGGGGCGCACGATCGCGTGCATGCCCTCGGCGGCGATCAGGTCGAGGAAGCGGCCCAGGTCGAGCCCGGCGTCCTCGCGCCACTCGCCGCGGCGCGGCTCGTGCGCGTTCCAGGCGACGTAGGTCTCGATGGTGTTCAGGCCCATCAGGCGGGCCTTGCGGATCCGGTCGGCCCAGAGGTCCGGGTGGATGCGGAAGTAGTGCAGCGCCCCCGACAGGATGCGGTGCGGGCGGCCGTCGAGCTCGAAGTCGGCGGCGCCGATGGCGAAGCGGCTCTCGGGAGCGGTGGTCATCTGGATCCCCCTCAGGATCGGTGCCCGGTGTGTCCGAGCGTGAGAACGACGCGGGGCCGACCGGAGCGATCCGGCCGGCCCCGCGTCGAGCAGTGGTGCTACTCCGAGACGGTGAAGCCCTGCGCGTTGCCGTACTGGACGAGCTTGCTCTGCCAGTCGGCGAGGCCCTGGTCGAGGCTGGTGCCGTTGGCGTACGCCTGGCCGACGGTGTCGCCGAAGACGCTGTTCGCGTAGACCTGGTAGGGCAGGTACGACCAGCCGGAGCGGACGTCCTTCGAGGCCTGGGTCAGCACCTCGTTGATCTTCTGGCCGCCGAAGTACTCCGACTCCTGACCGGTGAAGTCCGAGCTGTCGAGGTCGGCCGTGGTCGACGGGAATCCGCCGCTCTGCAGGAAGACGTCGACCGAGGCCTGGTCGCTGTTCAGCCAGCGCAGGAACGCGGCGGCCAGCGCCGGGTTCTCGCTCTGCTTGGTGACGGACTGGCCGCCACCGCCGTTCTCGGCGCTGACGGCGGTGCCGTCGTAGGTCGGGATCGGCGCGACGGCCCAGTCGCCGGAGGCGTCGGGGACGCTGGACTCCAGCACGCCGGGCATCCAGGCGCCGGTCACCAGCGAGGCGATGGAGCCGTCGGCGAGACCCTTGTACCACTCGTCGCCCCAGGCGGGGGTGTCCGAGAGCAGCTTCTTCTCGACGAGCTGGTTCCAGACGCCGGTCCACTTGGCGGTGCCCTCGTCGGCGAGGTCGATCTTCACGTCCGTGCCGTCGGTGGTGAACGGCTCGCCGCCCGCCTGCCAGATCATGCTGGTCGCGAAGCCGGCGTCGCCGGTGTCGGCGGTGATGTACTTCGACGGGTCGGCGGTGTGCAGCTTCTCGGCCGCGGCCACGTACTCGTCCCAGGTGGCGGGGACGGCGATGCCGTACTGGTCGAAGACGGTCTTGTTGTAGAACAGCGCCATGGGGCCCGAGTCCTGCGGGAGTCCGACGAGCTTGCCGTCGATGTTGACGCTGCCCCAGGTGGAGGCGGAGTACTTGTCCTCGAGGTCGCCCATGCCGTACTGCGACAGGTCGAGGAGCGAGTCCGACAGCGCGAACTGCGGCATGGCGTAGTACTCGATCTGGACGACGTCGGGGGCGCCCGAGCCGGCCTTGATCGCGTTCTCGAGCTTGGTGTACTCGTCCTTGTTGGTGCCGGCGTTGACGAGCTCGACGTCGACCTTCGGGTAGGCCTTCTCGAACGCGGCGACCTGCGCCTCGGCGCTGGGGGTCCAGCTCCAGTACGTGATCTTGCCACCGGCCTCGAGGGCGGAGTCGAGGTCGGCGGCGGAGCCGGCGCTCGTGGTCGTGCCGCCACCGGAGGTGGACGAGCAGGCCGCGAGGGAGCCGGCGGCCAGGGCCGCGACGGCCGCGACCGTCAGGGTCCGCCTGAGGGCGGAACGGGCGATCTTCATGGTGGTGTTTCCCTTCACTTCTTCGTGCTGCGGGTGCTGTGGACGGGGCAGGACGCTCCGGCCGGGGGATGGGTAGGGGGAGGGCTCAGCCCTTGACGCTGCCGGCGCTCAGACCGGACTGCCAGAAGCGCTGGAGTCCGAGGAAGGCGACGACGATGGGGATGATCGTGAGGAGCGAGCCCGTGATCACGAGGTTGTAGATCGGCTGCGCGCTGACGCCGGTGGCCTGCGCGTTCCACTGGTTGAGGCCGACGGTGAGCGGGTACCAGGTGGGGTCGCTCAGCATGATCAGCGGGAGGAAGTAGTTGTTCCAGGTCGCGACGACCGAGAACAGCAGCACGGTCACGATGCCGGGGGCGAGGAGGCGGATGGAGATGGTGAAGAAGGTGCGGAACTCGCCCGCCCCGTCCATCCGCGCCGCTTCGAGCAGCTCGGTGGGCACCGACTCCACCGCGTAGACCCACACCAGGTACAGGCCGAACGGGCTGATCAGCGAGGGGATGATGATCGCCCACGGGGTGTTGGTCAGGCCGAGCTGGCTGAACATGAGGAAGGTCGGGACGGCGAGGGCCGTGCCGGGCACCGCGATCGCTCCGAGCACCACGGCGAAGACCGCCTTGCGGCCCGTGAAGCGGAACTTCGCGAGGCCGTAGCCGGCGAGCGTGGCCAGGAGCGTCGCTCCTCCGGCGCCGACGACGACGTAGAGCAGGGTGTTGCCGAGCCAGCGGAGGAAGATCCCGTCGCGGTAGCTGAGGGTGTCGGCGATGTTCTGGAAGAAGACGAAGTCGCCGTCGAACCAGAGGCCGAAGCTCGAGAGCAGGCCGGCCTGCGTCTTCGTCGCGTTGATGACCAGCCAGGCCAGCGGCACGAGGCTGTAGAGGATGAAGACCGACATCAGCAGGGTGAAGGCGATCGACTTCTTGGGCTGCACCGAGGAGCCGCGGCGGGCGGCCGGGCGCTTCGGGGCGCGGGCGGGCGTCCGGGGAGCGGTCGCGAGGGCCATCAGTTCTCCTTCCGCGCGCCGCGGAGCTGCACGACGTAGGCGATCACCGCGGTGATCACGCCCATGACGATGGCGACCGTGGCCGACGCGTTGTACTGCTGACCGGCGAAGGACAGGTTGTAGGCGTACATGTTCGGGGTGAAGTAGGTGGTGATGATGTTCGGCGCCAGCGTCCGGAGGATGTTCGGCTCGTTGAACAGCTGGAAGCTGCCGATGATCGAGAAGATCGTGGCGATGACGATCGCGCCGCGCAGGGCGGGAAGCTTGATCGAGCGGATGACGCGCATCGGGCCGGCGCCGTCGATCTCGGCCGCCTCGTAGAGCTCGCCGGGAATCGTCTTCAGCGCGGAGTAGAAGATGAGCATGTTGTAGCCCACGAACTCCCACGTGACGATGTTGCCGATCGAGGCGAGGATCCAGTCGCGCGAGAAGGGCTGGACGACGTCGGAGCCGAGCAGGTCGTTGACGTTCGCGGCCAGGCCGAAGTTGTCGCCGTAGATGAAGCCCCACATCAGCACCGCGACGACCGCGGGGACGGCGTAGGGGAGGAAGACCACGATGCGGAAGAAGCCGGTGCCGTGGAGGCGGCCGCTGTCGATCGCGAGCGCCGCGACGAGGGCCAGCACGAGCATCACGGGGACCTGCACGACGAGGAACAGCAGGACGCGGCCGAAGCCCTCCCAGAAGTTCGGGTCGGTGAAGATCGCGGTGTAGTTCGCGAAGCCGACGAAGGAGTTGCCGCCCACCAGCTGCTCGCGGAAGAGGCTGAGGTAGATCGAGTAGACGACCGGGGCGATGAAGACCAGGAGGAAGACGACGAGGAAGGGGGCGACGAACGCCAGGCCCTTCCACTCGCTCTTCGCCCGCGACTTCGGGGCCGCGAGGGGGGACGCCGGAGGGGCGACCTCGCTCAGCGGGACGGGGGGAGACGTCGTCGTCATGGGATTCCGTTCGGGGAGTAGTGCGGGCCCGCCATGTTCACGTCAACATGGCAGAGCGTCACCGTAGCATGTCCACGTCGCCACCCGCGACTGTTCCTGCGTCACGGTTCGGCGCACGATGCACCACGGCTGACGGGCGGCGCGCTATAAAGGGAAGCCCATGTCACTCGAGACCGACCGCCCGTCCCCGTCCGCCCGGCCGCGACGCGGCGTCTCGATGGCCGACGTGGCCCGGCGCGCGAACGTCTCCGGCCAGACGGTCTCGCGGGTGTCGAACGGCAAGCAGAACGTCGACGGCGAGACGCGCGAGCGGGTCCTCGAGGCGATGCGGGCCCTCGGCTACCGGCCCAACAGCGCGGCGCGGGCCCTGCGGACGGGCCGCTTCCACAGCATCGGCGTGATCATGTTCACGCTGTCCTCGTTCGGCAACATGCGCACCCTCGACGCCATCGCGATCGCGGCCGCCGACGCGGGCTACTCGATCACCCTCATCCCCGTCTCCCACCCCACCCAGGGCGAGGTGTCGGTCGCGTTCCACCGGCTGAGCGAGGAGGCGGTCGACGGCGTCATCATCATCGTCGAGGCGCACCTGCTCGACGAGGCCGACATCGTCCTCCCGCCGGACCTGCCCGTGGTGGTCGTCGACTCCGCCGGCGGCGAGAAGTACCCGGTGGTCGACACCGACCAGATGTCGGGCGCCCGCCAGGCCGTCGAGCACCTGCTCGGACTCGGCCACCGCACCGTGCACCACATCGCCGGTCCCGACCGCTCCTACTCCGCCGAGCGCCGCCACGAGGCGTGGGAGTCGACCCTGATCGAGCGCGGCGCCCCGGTGCCGGAGGTGCTGGTCGGCGACTGGTCCACCGACTCCGGCTACCGCCTCGGCAAGCGGCTCGCCGCCGATCCGGAGGTCACCGCGATCTTCGCCGCCAACGACCAGATGGCGCTCGGCGTGCTGCGCGCCCTGCACGAGGCCGGACGCGCCGTGCCCGGCGAGGTGAGCGTCGCGGGCTTCGACGACATGCAGGAGTCGGCGAGCTTCTGGCCGCCTCTCACGACGGTGCGCCAGTTCTTCGGGGACACGGGCCGCCGCTCGGTCGACATCCTCCTGCGCGAGCTCGAATCGGGCGAGCGCACCGGCGTCTCGCTCGTGCCGACCCGCCTCATCGTCCGCGAGAGCACCGGCCCGGCCCCCGCCGCCTCCTGACGCTTCCGCGGAGCCGGCCCGCGGAGCCCTCCCGCCCTTCACGCTGATCGAGGAGCCGACCCCGCCGGCGTACCGAGATCCCCTGCACCGGACCCCCTCTGCCGCACCCACGCCCCTCCCCGTGCCCGCTCGACCGCGGAGCTCGCGATACTGTGAGCCCTCTCACCCCGGACCTCCAAGGAGACGCACATGTCGGTCGGCCTGCTCGCGGTTGTCGATGACATCCTCACCGCCGCCCTGAAGGCGAGCGCCAAGACGGCGGGCGTCGTGATCGACGACGCGGCCGTCACCCCGCAGTACGTGCAGGGCCTCACGCCCGCGCGGGAGCTGCCGGTGGTCGGGCGGATCGCGCTGGGGAGCCTGTTCAACAAGTTCGTCATCATCATCCCGCTGGCGCTGCTGCTCTCGGCGTTCGCGCCGCAGGTGCTGCCGTACCTGCTGATCCTCGGCGGCGCGTTCCTCTGCTTCGAGGGGGCGGAGAAGGTGCTCGAGTGGTTCGGCGTCTCGCACGGCGGCCACGAGACGGAGGCGCGCGACGAGAAGAAGCTCGTCTTCGGCGCCATCCGCACCGACCTCATCCTGAGCACCGAGATCATGCTGATCGCGCTCGACGGCCTCGACCCCGACTTCGGGATCTGGCCCACGCTCGGCGCGCTCCTGGTCGTCGGGCTCGGAATGACCGTGCTCGTCTACGGCGCCGTCGCGCTGCTCGTGAAGATCGACGACGTGGGCCTGCGCCTGATGAAGAACGCGGCCCGCGGCGTGCGGCGCACCGGGGCGAGGATCGTCGCGTCGATGCCGGTCGTGTTCCGCGCGATCAGCATCATCGGGACGCTCGCCATGCTCTGGGTCGGCGGGCACCTCGTCGTCGCGAACCTCGCCGAGACGGTGTGGCACGGTCCGTACGACCTCGTGCACGTCGTCACCCACGCGGTCGAGGGCGCGGGCCCGGTCGTCGTCTGGCTGGCCGACACCTTCGTCTCGATGATCTTCGGCCTCGTGCTGGGTCTGGTCATCGCGGCCGTCGTGATGGGCGTCTCGCGCCTGCGCACCCGCGACGAGGCGGCCGCGGGGCACTGAGCGGCGTTTCGGTACTCCGCGTGCCGCGGCCGGTCGACCGGCATGGGGGTGCGCGGTCGCTCCACCGGCGCGGAGGTGTGCGGCTGCCCGACCGGCACGGATCCATGCTGATCGAGTAGCCCGCGCCGCGGGCGTATCGGGATCCCACGACGCGCCGCCCGCGCCGCGCCGCTCCGACGGCGAACGACGGACCGCCCCCGTCCCCGGAGGGGCGGAGGCGGTCCGTGTCGGAGGGGGCGTCAGCAGCTGCGGGCCGCGTACGCTCCCGTCGCCACCGAGGTGACCTGCTTGCCGTCGACCGTGCCCGTCGCGGTGACGGTGGCCTGGCCGGCCGGCACCGAGGCCGCGCGCGTGGTGAACGCGGCGCTGCCGCTCGCGCCAGGCGCGACTCCGGTGACCTGCTTCGACCCGGAGGGCGTCGCGATGGTCATCGAGACCGGCACGCCGGACTCGTTCTTCGCCGCGACGGTGAGCGTCACCTTGCCGGCGATGCAGCGGGTGGTCGCCGTGACCGCGACCGCGAGGGCGGCGGGCGCCTTCAGGGTCACCGTCACCGTCGTGGTCGAGGTGACGGAGCCGTCGGCCGCGCGGACCGCGATGGTCGCGACTCCGCCGTTCGCCGTCGTCGGCTGGGTGATCCGCACGGTGGCCGCCGAGTCGGTCGCCACTGCTCCGATCACCGGCATCGCCGTGCCCTCGACGGTGACCGCGTAGGAGGTGCGGGCCGGGTCGAACCCGGCGATGCCGGCTCCTCCGACGCGCAGGGCGCCCAGGGTGGCGACCGCGGCGGGCGAGGCGACCGACTCGTAGAGCTTGGTCTCGGCCACGATCAGGTGCGTGTTGTCGTAGGCGTTCATCACGACGCGGAAGGCCTTGGCCGTGACGGGCGCGAACGACGCGACCAGGGTCGGAGCCGTTCCGCCGGCCGGCGACGCGAGGGCCACGGCCGACTCGTAGCCGGGGACCGCGGTCCAGGTCGTGCTGTCGGCGGCCTGGTACTGCAGCTGGTAGGTCTGCGCCCAGCTGGTGCCGCCGTCGGCGAGGAACTGCACCGACACCTTCTCGACCTGGTGGGTCGAGGGGAAGGTGTAGGTCAGCGAGCTCTGCGCGGCCTTGGTGCCGTTGGTCCAGTTCGACCAGCCCTTGTCGCCGTCCACGCCGTTGCGGGTGCGCTCCGGTCCGTAGCCCGACTCCGACGACGACGCGGTCGCGACGATGCCGGCGTCCGGGTTGAAGTTGCGGAGCGTGCCCGTGGTGACGAGCACCGTGAGCGTGGCGGGGAGCGTCGCGCCGTCGGCGGTCGCCGTTCCCGAGACCGTCACCTGTCCGGCCCGAGCGAGGGAGGCGGTGGTGAGCGGCGTCCAGTCCCAGACGACCGGCACCGGGAAGGTGCTGGCCGAGGCGCCCACGCGGGCGGGGACCGTCGTCGGGGCCGAGGCCTTCACTCCGGCGACCGAGGCGCCCGCGGCGGCCGTGACCGACACGGGGTCGGTCGCGGTCAGTCCGCCGACGTCGACGAGCGCGGTGACCGTGATCGTCTGGCCGTAGAGGTCGGTCGCGGTGCCGGGCACCTCGACGCGGCCGGTCGCGCCGTACGCCGAGTCGGCGGGGCGCTGCCAGGTGACGGCGAGCGGTGCGCCGGCTCCCCAGGAGTACTGCGGGGTGATGCTCGCGGGCAGGGTCGGAGCGACGCCCGCGGTGGTGCGGACGGCGATCGTCTGGCCGGCGGTCGGGGCGAGGTCGCGGAGGGACCACGACTGGTTCGCTCCGCCGTTGGAGGTGTAGACGCCGACCGACGCGTTGTCGGCACTGGAGCCGCCGTTCACGTCGAGCGACTGGGCGATGGACTCGTTGACGAGCGAGAAGTTCACGCCGTCGGTGGTGTTGACGATCCAGCGGGTCGCGGCGGTCGTCTTCGCCGCGTCGACGGACAGCGAGCGCAGGTCGGTGCCGGCGGTCGTGGCTCCGAGCACGCGTCCGTCGCCGTTGACGAGGACGACGCGGCGGGTGGCCTCGCGCTCGCCGGCGGCGACCTCGCGGACCGTCCAGCTCTGCTTGGCGGCCGTGGCGGAGTCGGTGGCGAGGCCGGTGATCGTGGTCGCGGCGCCCGACGGGTTGCCGGTCAGGGCCTTGCCGCTCTGGGTGCCGACCAGCTGGTAGCGGTGGCCGTCGCGCAGGGCGGGGGCGGAGTCGGCGACTCCCGAGACTCCGTCGATCGAGAAGCTCGTGACCGACTTGGCGGGCACGGTGATCGTGGCGGTGCGCGAGATGCGGTCGACGCTCACCGGCGTCTTCGCGACCAGGGCGTTGCTCGTGGGAGCGGCGGCCGAGGAGGCCTTCGTGGTGACGTACGGGGTGACCGTCGCGGTGTCGGCGATGGTGCCGAAGCGGGAGAGGTCGAGCACGACGGTCTTCTCGGTCGCGGTGCTGTTGGTGTGCACGACGGTCGCGCCCGAGCCGTCGCCGCGGACGGCGGCGGTGGAGGAGCTGTCGTTGGAGGGCATCAGGTGGTCGCCCTCGTGGATGAACTTGGTGAAGTTCCGGATGGTATTGAACTTCGAGTTCGTCTCGACACCGCAGACCGGGGCCTTGGTGGAGTCGCCACCGGCGTCGGCGACGCGGCGGACCGACTTCCAGACCTCGGTCCCGTTCTCCTGGTACGGCTTGCAGTCCAGGTCGATGTAGACGGAGCCCCAGTTGAGGTTCTCGCCCTTGGGCTTGGGCTGCTGCATGTTGTAGTAGTCCTCGACGGGCTGCCAGAGCACCCACGCCTTCGGCTCGAGCTCGCGCAGGTCGTCGTTGATGCGGCCGGCGATGCCGAGGCCGTTCTCCATGTTGGTGGGGTCGAAGCCGGTGACCCAGTTGCCCTCGATCTCGCTCATCCACAGGTCGGTGTCGGCCTGCTTCGCGAGGTCGCGGACCTTGAGGCGGCCCGAGGTGCCGTAGGTGTGGACGTTCATCCGGTCGACCTCGGCGCGGATCGCGGCGGAGTAGGCGGCCCAGTTCGTGGCGAAGATGTCGGGGTTGGTCTCGTCCATCGCGGCGAGGCCGGCGTCGGTGGTCGAGGCGTCCAGCGCGGCGGTGACGTCGGGGATCAGACCCGCCTGGCGCGTCGGGCCGACGTGCATGCCCTCCTGGCGTCCGCCGGTCGGGACGCCGTTGGAGAGCTGGGTGCTCCAGTAGTTCGTGTTCGGCTCGTTGAAGGGGTCGAGCGTGTCGAACTCGATGCCGTACTCGTCCTCCATGTGCTCGGTGACCTTCACGAGGTACTTCGCGAACTGCTCCTCGGCGGCGGGCTTCAGCTGCTCGCTGTTGCCGTCGAAGCCGCCCGACACGTAGCCGCTCTCGGTCATGAAGTACGGGGCGGAGTTGGAGAACGCCTCCCAGTGCGAGATCTGCTTCTCCTCGGCGAGCCTCTCGACCCACCAGCGCTGCGTCTCGTCGGCGGTCCAGTCGTAGGAGGCGGGGTCGTCCGCGTTCCACTTCGCCAGGAGCGCGTCGCGGTCGGCGAGCTTCGTGGAGGTGCCGCCGTAGGTCGACGCGTCGCCGGCCGGGTTCGGCTTCCACCAGCCCTCGACGGCGCCGCCCGGGCGGAGGTAGTCCTTCACATCGGAGGCGTTGCCGCCGCCGATGTTGTAGCGGGCGATGTTCAGGTCGAGGCCGCTGTCGCCGAAGACCTTCTGGTAGAGGTCCTCGCGGAGGGCCTCGGGATAGTCGCCGGTCGCGTTCGCGAACCAGACGAGGCTGGTACCCCAGCCCTCGAACGCCTCACCGGCGGCGGCGGGGTTCGGCGTGATGCGGAACGCGTCCGCGGCCTGAGCGGGGGCCGCTGCGGCGGGGATCGCCAGCAGTGCTCCTGTGGCCAGGGCGGCGCTCGTGGCGAGCGCGGCGACCCTTCTGAAGGACATCGACATTGATGCGGTCTCTCTTTCGCCATCGAAATGCGGGCATGTTCACGTGAACGCGCCCTGACGGCCGACTGTACATGTTCACGTCAACAATCGGAAGGTGCTCAGGGGTGGGCGAGGCCCGCAGCGTCGAGAAGCCGGGAGTCGTCGCAGTCGGCGCCGAGTGCGACGACTCCTGGAGTGTCGTGGGCATGCGGAGGCGTGCGGCCGCGCGCCATGCCACCGCCGCGCTCAGACGCGGTGCGTCGTCTCCGGGAAGGCCTCGGGCTCGCACTGGATGGTCGCATGGTCGATGCCGTGGCGCTCGCGGAGGACGGCGAGCACCCGCGAGAGCGCGGTGCGGTAGTCGGCGTCGGGGGCGACGACCACGTGGCCGGTGGCGCTCTCCATGCCCGAGGTGATCGTCCACACGTGCAGGTCGTGCAGCGCCAGCACGCCGGGGACGGCGCAGACGTCGCGCTCGAGTGCCGCGAGGTCGACGTGCGCGGGCGCCGACTCCATGAGGATCCCCAGCGCCTGCCGCGTGAGCGACCAGGTGCGGGGAAGGATCAGGAGCCCGATCAGCACGCCGACGATCGGATCCGCCCACGCCCAGCCGGTGGTGAGCAGCACGATCGCCGCGACGATCACGCCGATCGAGCCGAGTGCGTCGCCGAGCACCTCGAGGGAGGCTCCGCGGAGGGTGATGCTCTCCTTCGCCCCGGCCGACAGCAGGCGCAGGCTCACGAGGTTGACCGCCAGGCCCACGACGGCGGTGATCAGGAGGGGGCCGCCGGGCACCGCGGGCGGCTCGGCGAAGCGGCGGACGGCCTCGACGATCACGAACGCGGCGACCGCGAACAGAAGCAGGCCGTTGGCGAGGGCGGCCAGCACTTCGAGGCGGTAGGAGCCGTAGGTGCGGCCCTTCGCGGCGGGGCGGGCGGCGAGCGAGATCGCGGCGATCGACATCCCGAGCGCCAGCACGTCGGTGCCCATGTGCGCGGCGTCCGAGAGCAGCGCGAGCGAGCCCGTCGCGACTCCGACCGCGAACTCGACGACCATGAACGCCGCGGTCAGCACGAAGGCGGCCACGAGCGGACGCCGGTGCCGCGCGGCGGCGGAGCCGGCCGGAACGCCGTGAGAGTGGCCCATCGGCTCCTCCGATCCCTGTTCGTATAAACAGTCTTGCATGCGTTTGGACGCGAGCGCGAGGGCCCTCAGCCGACCAGCGGGTCCAGCGCCTCGCCGAGGTAGGGCGCCAGGGTCCGGGCGTACGACTCGGTGAGGTGCCCGAGGTCGCGGTACACCTTCACTCCGCCGATCACGAGGGGGCAGCCGCGGTCGTCGCAGAACCAGCGGGTGAGGTCGACGGCGGCGGCGCCCGGCCAGTCCTCGGCGGCGGCGGCCATCAGCTCGCGGTCGGCGAAGGCCTCGTCGAGCGGCACGCTGCAGTCGGCCGCGGAGCCCGGCTCCTCGGCGCAGGCCAGCAGGGAGAGCGAGGGCAGCACCGGATTGTCGCGGATCGCGACCACCGTGGATCCGCGGGCGATCAGCGGCGCCCACGACTCGTGGAACCCGTCGATGCCGGCCTGCTCGTCGGGGGTGCCGGACGCGTCGACGAACACGGACTTCTTCGCGGAGTAGGCGGTGACGACGAGCGCGTACGGCTCCTGGCCCGCGAGCTCCTCCTGCAGCTTCCCGTTCCAGACGTCGCAGGAGCGGCGGGAGGAGGCGGAGTCGTCGCGCCGCTCCGCGGTCGAGAAGACGCAGCCCGTCTTGTAGTAGGTGTGCAGGTCCCAGCCGCGCTCCTCCGCGACGCCGCGCAGCGCCGGGAAGAACGACGCCGCGTGCGAGTTGCCGATGAGCAGCACGCGGAGGCCGGCGGGATCGCCGAAGCGGCACTCCTTGAGCGCGGTGCCGGAGTTGCCCGTGCTGCACTCGTCGGTGTTCAGCGCGGAGCCGTCCTCCGAGGCGTCGACGGCGGGCAGGCTCGTGGTCCAGGAGTCGGGGCAGGCGTTCGCGAGCGCCGCGGCTCCGACGCAGCCCTCGGTCGAGACGGGGAGGGCGTGCGCGCGGGTGAGGTCGGCGGCGATCGCGGCGTTCGTGCCGGTGAGGCCCGTCGCTCCGGCCAGGGCGGCGACGGCCAGCAGGGCCGCCGGGGCGAGCGCGCGGAGGCGGTGCGGGCGCTCGGCGGGGGCGCGGCGGTGGAGGGGGTCCTCGAGGAAGCGCTTCGAGGCGGCGGCCAGGAGGATCGCGGCGGCGATGACGCCCAGGCCCGCGAGGGCGGTCGGGTCCTCGCCGGTGCTCTCGCGCCAGAAGACCAGGAGTGGCCAGTGCCAGAGGTAGATCCCGTAGCTCAGGCCGCCCAGCCACACGAGCGGGCGCAGGGCCAGCAGTCGGCCGACTCCGCGCTCCGGGGCGGGGCCGGTCCCGGCGACGAGCACGAGCACCGCCGAGAGGGTCGGCCAGAGCGCGGCGGTGCCGGGGAACGCACTCGAGACCTGGAGCACGAATCCGCAGGAGACGACTCCGATCAGCCCCAGCCACCCGGCGACCGTCCGCAGGGCCGCCGGGATCGCCAGTCCCGGGAGCACGAGGGCCGCGAGCGAGCCGAGCCCGAACTCCCATGAGCGGGCGAGGGAGCTGTAGTACGCGGTCGGCTGGTCGATCCCGACCAGCACGACCGAGAACGCGAACGAGAGGACGGTGAGCACCGCGACGAGCGCCAGCAGGAACCGCGGCAGCTGCGCGCGGCGCCGCAGCAGCACGGCGGCGAGGGTCGCGACGAGCACCAGGGCGAGCCAGACCAGGTAGAACTGCCCCTGCACCGACATCGCCCAGAAGTTCTGCACCGGCGAGTGGAAGTCGTCCTGCGCGAGGTAGTCCACTCCGGCCCGCGCGAGCGCGACGTTCTCGACGTAGAAGGTCGAGGCGAGCACCTCGGTGAAGGTCTGCAGCAGCTGCGAGGGGCGCAGGAGGAGTGGAGCGAGCGCCGCGACGACGACCAGCACCACCGCGGCCGCCGGGAAGAGCCGCGAGGCGAGCCTCCGGAGGAAGGCGATCGGACGCACGCGCCCGAACCGCCGGATCTGGCCGAGGAGGGTGAGGGTGGTGAGGAACCCGGCGATCACGAAGAAGACGTCGACGCCTCCGGAGACGCGGCCCAGCCAGATGTGGAAGGTCGCGACCAGGAGGGACGCGACGGCGCGCAGTCCCTCGATCTCGGGCCGGTAGCCGGACGCGTCGGCCTTGCGCACCAGCGCGGACCGGCCGGAGGAGGCGGTGCGGGCGGGGTGGCGGGGCAACGGGTTCCTTCCGTGACGATCGGCGGGCGGTGGGGCGGGCGCCGTCGAGCGTCGGTGTCCAGGATCGCGCTCTCTCACCCCGAGGGGAACCGTGTCCGGGGTGCTGTCCACCTGGTTGGGGGCTGCGGAGGCGAGGTGCGCGACAGGTGTCCGCTTACTCGGCTGTTCCGGGCCTTCTGGGTGACAGGAGAACTCGGAAGTCGCCGTCTTCGCGCGCGACCACGGCGACTTCTGCGGAGTCGCCGGCGGGCCGGGCCGAGGGCGGCCGAGGGTCGGTGGCGCGGATCGACTGGCGCGAATCGACGGGTTGAAGTGAGGTAAGGCTATGCTTACTCGAGCTCCGCGCCGGGCCAACGAACAAGGCCCGCGCACCGGGCCGACGACCGACGCCCACGAACCACGGGAGATCCATGTCCACGCACCGACGGCGCCCCGCCGCCCTCGCCCTCGCCGCCCTGACCCTGCTCGCCCTCACCGGCTGCGGCGCCTCCGAGCAGATCGAGCCCGAGAGCACGGCCGCCGCGGGGGAGGGCACGACCTCGTACCCGCTCATGCTGGACAACTGCGGCACCGCGACCACCGTCACCGCCCCTCCGCAGCGGGTCGTCTCCCTCGACCAGAACTCGACCGAGATCCTGCTGTCCCTCGGCCTTGAGGACCGGATGGTCGGCACCGCCTCCTGGACCGACCCCGTGCTCGAGACCCTCGCCTCCGCGAACGAGAGCGTGCCGCGCCTGGCCGACAACGCGCCCACCTACGAGGTGCTGCTCGGCGCCGACCCGGACTTCGTCACCGCCTCCTTCGGCCGGCACTACGCGCCCGAGGGCGTCGCCTCGCGCGACCGCCTCGCCGAGACGGGGATCGGCTCCTACCTCGCCCCCTCCGACTGCGACAACGGGGCGAGCGTCAACGGCGGGAGCGGCACGCGCACCGTCCCGCTGACCGTCGACGTCCTCTACCAGGAGATCCACGAGCTGGCCGAGGTCTTCGACGTGCAGCAGCGCGGTGACGCCCTGGTCGCGCAGCTGCAGGAGCGCGCCGCCGCCGCCACCGAGGGGGTCGACCTCGGCGGCCGGAGCGTCGCCTTCTGGTTCGCCGACACCAAGACGCCCTACATGGCCGGCGGCTACAACTTCGCCTCGATGCTCGGCACCACGACCGGCATGACCAACGTCTTCGCCGACCGCACGGAGGACTGGCCCGCCGTCGGCTGGGAGAGCGTCGTCGCGGCCGACCCGGACGTCCTGGTCCTCGGCGACCTGCAGCGCGACCGCTTCCCCGGCGACCGCCTCGACGACAAGACCGCGTTCCTCCGCTCCGACCCGCTGACCAGCAGCCTGCCCGCGGTGCAGGACGGCCGCTTCATCGCGCTCCACGGCGCCGAGATGAACCCGTCGATCCGCTTCGTCGACGGGCTCGAGAAGATCCGCGCCTGGTGGGACGAGAACGGGGCCTCGCTCTGAGCACGGGCACGGGCACGAGCACGGTCCTCGTCCGCCGGGTGCCGCGGGGCCTTGCCGCCGCCGCGCTGGTCGTCGGCGGGCTGCTCGCGCTGGCGCTCTCGGTCGGCGTCGCGGTGACGCTCGGCCCGGCCGACGTCTCGCTCGTGAACGTCCGCGACATCCTCCTCAACCACCTCGGGCTCGCCTCCGTCCCGGTGCGTGCGGCCGAGGACGCGATCGTCTGGCAGGAGCGCCTCCCGCGCGCACTCGTGGCCGCGGCCTGCGGGGCGGGGCTCGGCGTGTGCGGAGTGATCCTGCAGTCGCTGCTGCGCAATCCGCTCGCCGACCCGTTCGTGCTGGGCGTCTCCTCCGGAGCGTCCACGGGCGCGGTGCTCGTCGGCGTGCTCGGGGTCGGCGGAGGAGTGGTCGGGCTCTCCGGAGGCGCCTTCGTCGGCGCGCTGGTCGCCTTCGGCTTCGTGCTGCTGCTCACGCGGTTCTCGGCGGGCGGCACCTCGGGCGTGATCCTGGCGGGGGTGGCGAGCACGCAGCTGTTCTCGGCGCTGACCTCGCTGATCGTGTTCGCGCTCGCCGACTCGGACGAGACGCGCGGCGTGATGTTCTGGCTGCTCGGCTCCCTCGAGGGCATGCGCTGGGACGACGTGGCGCTGAGCGGAGGAGTCGTGCTGCTCGGCTCCGTGGTCTGCCTCGCCGCGGCGCGCACGCTCGACGCGTTCGCTTTCGGGGAGGACGTGGCCGCGTCGCTCGGCGTGCACGTGGGCCGCACCCGCCTCCTCCTGCTGGTGGTGACGGCCCTGCTGACGGCGACCCTGGTGAGCATCGCCGGCGCGATCGGCTTCGTGGGGCTGGTGCTGCCGCACGCCGCGCGACTCGTGTTCGGCCAGCGGCACTCGCGGGTGATCCCCGCGACGATCCTGCTCGGCGCGGTGTTCCTGGTGTGGGTCGACGCCGGATCGCGGGTGGCGTTCGCGCCGACTCCGCTGCCGGTGGGGGTCGGCACGGCACTCGTCGGCGTGCCGGTGTTCATGCTGCTGCTCCTGCGGCGGAGGGGCCGCTCGTGACGCTCGAGGCCGACCGGGTCTCGTGGCGCCGGGGCGGCCGCCTGGTGGTCGACGGCGTCTCGCTCCGCCCCGTTCCCGGCTCGACCGTCGGACTGCTCGGGCCCAACGGCTCGGGCAAGTCGTCGCTGCTGCGGCTGCTGCAGGGCACCGCGGCTCCGGACGCCGGCGTCGTCACCCTCGACGGCGCGCCGCTCCGCTCGCTCCGCCGCCGCGAGGTCGCCCGGGCCGTGGCCACGGTGACGCAGCAGGCCGAGACGGAGGCGGACCTCCCCGTCCGCGACGTCGTGCGGCTGGGGCGCACCCCGCACCGCTCCCTCCTGGGCGGAGACACGGCAGAGGACCTGCGCGCGATCGATCGCGCCCTCGAGCAGGTGGGTCTCGAGGCGAAGGCCGACCACCTCTGGCACACCCTGTCGGGCGGCGAGCGGCAGCGCGCGCACATCGCCCGGGCGCTCGCGCAGGAGCCGCGCGAGCTGCTGCTGGACGAGCCGACCAACCACCTCGACATCCGCCATCAGCTGGAGCTGCTGGCCCTGGTGCGGGCGCTGCCGGTGACCACGGTCGTCGCGCTGCACGACCTCAACCTCGCGGCCCTGTTCTGCGACGCGCTGCTGGTGCTGCGCGAGGGGCGCGTGGTCGCGGGCGGCACCCCGGAGGAGGTGCTCACCCCGGCGCTGATCGCGGACGTCTACGGGGTGCGCGCCCGCGTGATCGTCGACGCCGGACGGCCGCACGTGCTGTTCGACTCCTGATTCCGCTGCCGCATCCTGACCCCACTGCCAGACGATCGTCGATCAGTCAACGGTCTCGTCCACTTCCAGCAGCGCGTTCTACCGTCGGTGAACCGGCTTCGAGACCTCACAGGAGAGGTCCCCCTCGCGCTGGGCGAGGTGCTCTCCTGACGGAGGGCGATGGACGTGCCGGTGACGACGAGGGGAGTCGAGAGATGTCCAGAGACGACGTGGCACCGGGGCGGTTCGCGCGGTTCGTGAAATGGGTCAACAAGGCCGACGGCTGGGAGCCGCAGTACCTGCGCGGGCGGGTCGTGGCCAAGAAGGACGGCGAGTGGATCGTCGCGGTCGACGGCGAGGAGCGCCGGATCGTGAAGAAGGAGTGGAGCGTCTACCGCTGACCCTCGGGGAGGACTCGTGATGCTGCCCGACCGGCGCACTCCCGAGATCAGAGAGGCGCATCCAGGAGTCTTCGTGCTCGAGCTGCGCCGCACCCGCCGCCGGCCCGCCGAGGAGCTGGGCGTCCTGATCCGCACGGGCACGACCTGGACGGTGCTGGGCCCCGAGGGCGTGCTCTCCGACGTGCCGAGCTTCCACGACGCCGTGGCATCCCTGCGCGAGTAGCGAGGCACCACCGAGGACCCCGCGGCCCCACTCAGTCGCCCGAGACGGTCGCCCGCTCCGGCGTGTCGACGACCGTCCCGGGCACCTCAGCGCGGATGGGGACGGCGCGGCGGTGGTGCCGCCGAGGCGTGGGCCCGCCGCGCCTACAGCTGGCGGCCCGGACGCTGCACGCCGACGACGGTGACGGTGAGGGTCGCCGAGGTGCTCTGCGCGGCGGACGGCGCGGACTCCGACAGGCGCACGGTCAGGCGGAGGTGGTCGGTCGCTCCGACGGCCAGAGCTGGGGAGCCGGGCAGGTCGAGGCGGGAGGCGGCGGGGCGGTCGGCCGACACGGTGGTGACGGTGCCGGGGCAGGTCGCGGCGTCGGCCGACCAGGACAGCGAGCAGCGCTCGATCGCGAGCTGCAGGCCGTCCGAGAGGTCGGTGCCGGTGGCCGCCTGCAGTTGGAGGGCCGACATCGGCAGGGTCCCGGCGTTCGTCAGGTCGAGGAGGCGCCGGGCCGTGCCACCGGGGACGAGGCCCGCGACGGGGACCGGCACGGTCGTCGCTCCGGTGCCGGTGAACGTCGCGATGACGGTGCCGGAGGCGACCCGCGCGCTCACGGAGCCCCGGTCCAGGAGCACGGCGGTGGCGGTGGCGGCGGCGCCGAGGACGAGCGCGCCGGCGACGAGTCCCGCCAGGCCGGCGCGGGAGACCACGCGGCGGCGGACCTCGGGGGAGTGGCGCGGGGCTCCGCGGTCGCGGGAGGACGGCCGGGCGCTGTGCCGTCCGTGCTCAGCGGGCGGACGCAGGGGCTCCGGGGGCGGCGTGCCGTCCGACGAGCGGTGCGCGCCGCTCACGGGGCGACCTCCGCGGGGCGGCGCCAGATGGCGATCAGGAGCGCGCCCACGATGACCGCGCCGCCCGCGGCGAAGAGCGCGAACCGCGCCTCCGGGTGGGCGAGGCCGATGCTCGGCCAGCCCAGCAGCGGCACCACCGAGCTCTCGCGCCAGATCCGCTCGTCCGCGATCGTCACGATCCACGGGTCGGCCGACTCGTTGTTGTCGCCCTTGGTGGTGAGCGCCAGCTGGCCGGGCTCGCGGTCGCGGAGTGCCGCCGCCTCCTCCTCGGAGTAGACGAGAGTGACGCGGTGGATGACGCGGCGGCCCGGATCGTCCGGGTCGGTGAAGACGATCACGTCGCCGGCGCGGATCGCGGCCTGGTCGACGGGCAGGGTGACGGCGAGGGAGCCGACGGGCATCCCGGGCGCCATCGAGTTCGACAGCACCGGCACGAGCCGCACGAGACCGAGCGCGGAGAGGACGAAGACGGCGATGCCGGCGACGGCCACGATCGTGACCAGGCCGCCGAGGAGAGCGCGGAGGGCCTTCACGCCTGCTCCCTCCGGTGACGACGGCGCGCAGCCGCGGCGAGCAGGGCGCCCGAGCCGAGGGCGAGCATCCCGCCCAGGAGCGCAGCGCCCAGATCGCGGCCGGTGACGGCCAGCCCGCCGCCCGCCGCTCCGGGGAAGGAGCCGGGGCCGGGCGTCGCGGAGGGATCCTCCTCCGTCGTGCCCACGAGCACCCGCAGCGACGCCGCCGCGAGCTCGGTCCCGTTGCCGGCCGACTCCGGGAACAGGACGCGGACGCGCACGCCCACGGTGGCCCCGCGCTCGAGCGGACGGACACCGTCGAGCCGGCCGAGCGTCGCCGCGGGTCCGGATCCGAGCGGCATCGCGTCCTCCGGGCAGAGGTAGCGCTCGACCGTGCGCTCCCCGTCGACGACCTCGGCGACCGTGAACGCCGAGTCGCAGAGCTCGACGGACAGCTGGAGGCCGTCGCGCGGGTCCTGCGCCAGCGTCCCTCCGTCGACCGCGAAGGCCACGGAGACCCCCTGCGGCGACAGGCCGGTGCTGGTCACCTCGACCGCCCACTCGGCGCGGTCGCCCGGAGCGAGGTCGGTGAGGGATCCGGGCGCCGAGAGCTCGCGCACGTCGAGCACGCCGACGGGCTCGGCGCTCGCCGCGGGCGCGAGGAGCACCACCGCGAGGACGGCGACGAGCGCACGGGCGTGGGGCATGGGGACGACTCCGGGAGGAAAGGGGGATGCCTCCGCCCCGCGCCGGTGGCGGCCGGGCAGGACGGAGGCGGTGGAGGACGGTCTACTTCTGGATGCCGGCGCGCTGGATCGCGGCGGCCGTGAAGGTGACCGTGGCGGAGGCGTTCTCGTACGCGTTGTCGGCCGCGGTCGGCAGGACGAGCTCGATCAGCGTGTTCAGCGTCACGTCACCGGCGTCCGAGGGGAAGGTCCCGGTCGTGGTGGGGGTGATGCCGAAGTTCGCCGGGGTGAAGTCGACCGCGCCGGCCTGGCCGCCGATGGACGACAGCTTGCCGGATCCGGTGACCGTGGTGGTCCCGCTGCAGGAGTACGGGCCCGCCGGAGTCGTGGTGGGGGCGGTCGTCCAGGCGGTGGAGCAGGTCAGCAGGCGGTAGTCGAGGCCGTTCGGGCCGGAGACGAGAGACTGGCCGACACGGTTCTGGTCGGTGGTGTCGGATCCCACGACGTCGTTGGTGACCGCCTGCGAGAAGCGCACCGACGAGACGAGGTCGCCGTCGTTGGTGGCGTTCGGCAGGACGATCGTCACCGGGCGCTGGATGGTGTCTCCGGGCGCGATGTCCGTCACGATGAAGGTGCCGTCGAGGTTGATGTCGAGCTGTCCGGCGTCCGCGGTGACGCTGGCGGTCCCGGAGTCGGTGAACACGGCGAAGGCGCCGGCGCCGGCGAGGGCTCCCGCGGCGAGGAGGACGCCGCCGGTGAGGGCGATCTTCTTCCAGGGGCTGCGACGGGTGGGTGCTGTGGTGGTCATGGCGACCGTTCCTTTCTGGTGGGTGGTGCCCGGTGCGGGCGTGGTCTCCCTCACGAGGACACGTGCAGGACGAGAGGGGTGTCGGCGGGGAGGCATCAGCAGCCTCCGGCGGTGGTGACGGCCGGCTGGGCGACGGCGGTCGAGGCGGCGGACGCGACTCCGAGCCAGCGCTGCAGGTCCGGGCGGACCCGCCACTGGTAGCTGCGGCCCTCGCCGACCCGGTCGTCGGTGAAGCTCGTCGCGGAGGCGGCGGGTGCCGCGATCACGGTCCAGGGGCCGGGCGTCGTCCCCGCGAGGCGGCGCTCGAGGGTCCAGCCGGTCGCTCCGGTGGCGGCCGACCAGCTCACGAGGGTGCTCGGCCGACCGGCCGTGCAGCTCGCGACGGGCGTGGCGACCACGGAGGAGCTGGTCCAGGCGCCGAGCCCGACCGCTCCGCTCGTGCTGCCGGTGCCGGAGAATCCGCGCCGGACGAGCGGAGCGGGATCGACCCAGACCGTGATCGTGCCACCCGCCGTGAGCGCGCCGTCCGTGACCGTGTACGCGATCGTCGCGCTGCCGGTCCAGCCGTCGGCCGCGGGCGTGTAGGTGCACGTGGATCCGGAGCAGGAGAAGGTGCCGCGCAGCCCGGCCGAGACGCTCGTGCCGACCAGGGCGAGGGTCGTGCCCGCGTCCTCGTCGGTGTCGTTCGCGAGCGGAGCGACGGTGACGGCGGGGCCGCCGGTGGTCGCGACCACGCGGTCGGGCCGGGCGACCGGCGCGCGGTTGAGCGCGGTGACGGTGACCGTGACCCGCACGTTCCAGGTGCCGTACTGGCCCGAGAGCGAGTAGTCGAAGACGTCGGTGCCGACGAAGGCGGCGATCGGGCGGTAGGTGCACTGGCCGCGGGTCGCTCCGCTCGCGACGCAGGAGACGGACCCCTGCACGGGAGTGGCGGGGGCGGGGGTCGCCGCGCCTCCGATCGCCTTCGGGGTCGCCGAGAGCTGCGCGCGCGAGAAGGTCGCTCCGGTCGCGGCGGGCCCGTCGTTCGCGAGCACGTCGATCACGACCGATCCGCCCTGCACGACCGTTGCGGCGTCGGCGGCAGGATCGGGGATCACCGAGATGCTCACCGAGGCGGTGCGGGTGAACGCCCCGCCGGTCGGGCCGGTCGCCGTCGCCGTGGCGGTGTTGGCGATCGTGCCGGCGGTGACGTCGGCGGCGGTGGTCGTGTAGGCGGCGGTCGCGGTGACGACCTGGCCGGGCAGCAGTCGTCCGGAAGTGCCCGGCCAGGAGTAGGTGAGAGCGGAGAGCCCGCTCTTGGGGTCGCTGATCGCGACCGCGGTGAGGGTGGTGGTGCCGGTGTTGGTCGCGCGGAAGGTGTAGGTCACCACGGTGCCGGCGGCGCTGATGAAGGCGGGGTTCGCGGTCTTGGCGAGCGCGAGGTCGTTCGTGCGGGTGATCGTCACCGTCCGCGAGGCGGTGGCCGTGACGGCGGCGCCCGTCGGAGGGGTGCCGGTCGCGGTCGCGGTGTTGAGGACCTGGCCCGCGTCGACGTCGGCCTGCGTGAGCGTGTACGAGGCGGTCGCGGTGACCGACTGGCCGATCTCCAGGCGCCCGGCGGTCCCCGGCCAGGAGTAGGCGAGCGCGGAGAGCCCGCTCTTGGGGTCGGTGACCGCGACGGCGCTCAGCCCGGTGTTGCCGGTGTTGGTGGCGGTGAAGCTGTAGGAGACGGTCGAGCCCACGGCGGCGCCGGTCGGGATCGTGCCGTTCTTCGTCAGCGAGATCGAGGGCGCGTAGCGGATCGGCGTGGTAGCCGTGGAGGTCGCGGTGACCGTCACGGGCGTGGCGGCCAGGGTGCGGCCGGAGACGGTCGCCGTGTTGACGAGCGACGTGTTCTTGTCGATGTCGGTCTGAAGGACCGTGTACGGCGCCGACGTGAAGGTGGCGCTCGCTCCGGGGGCGAGCTGCGTCGAGGCGGGCGTGATGCCGGAGACCTTCGGGTCGGCGACGGCGACCGTCTGCAGTGTGACGGTGCCGGAGTTGAGGGCGAGGAAGGAGTAGCGGATCTGCTCTCCGGCGTCGGCCTGGGCATTGCCGTTCGTGTCGGTGAGCAGGGCGGTCTTGGTGAGGGTCAGAGCGGGAGCCGGGGCGGCGATGGGGGCGGTGGCGGTGGCGGTCCTGCTCGTGACGGGGGTCGTTGTCACGACGTTCGAGATCGTCTCCGTCTTCGTCGCTGCAGCGGTCGCCGTGTTGACGAACGAGCCGGCCACCGCTTCGGCGGCCGTGACCGTATGGGATCCCGTGCAGATGGTGGAGGCGAGCGGGAGCAGGGTCGTCGTCGGACAGGAGATGCTCGCGGCCTTCGGGTCCGTGACGACGATGCCGGTGAGCGTGCCCCGGATAGACCCGTTCGTGACGACGAACTGGTAGGGGATGACGGATCCCTCGGCGTAGGCGACGGGCTGCGTGGTGGTGCGGTCGATCTGCTTGACCAGAGTGATGTCGTCGAGAGTGTTGATGGACGAGACGGAGACGTTGCGGACGAGGTGGGTGTCGTTCGATCCACCGGTGGACGCCGTGAAGCCGAGCTTGTAGGTCGAGGGCGCTGCGGTCGGCATCGTGAACTGCATCAGCTGCGTCAGCGCGGAGGCGGCCATTCCCGCCGAGGTGCCCCAGTAGACCGTGACGACGGGGGAGGCCGTGGCGGACACGGTGATCCGCACGGTCCTGCCGTAGCTCGCGGGCGGATTGCCCGACGAGACGGTGATCGGGGTGCGGACGGAGGTGAGCGTCGGCGGCGGCGCGGCCTGCAGGAAGCAGTAGCCGGTCTGGCCCTGGCCTGCACCGCGGGCGACGATCTGATTCGCGACCTGGCCCTGGCCTGAGCCGGAGGGGCACCCGAATCCGAGTCCGTAGGTGGGCGGGGCGTTGGGTGTCGTGCTCTGCGTGGGAGGTCTGGCCGAGAAGTTCCCGTAGGCGTCGATGCCGATGCCGAGATAGCCGCCGTTCACACCCTCGACGGTCGCGGACTGACCGTAGCCGAGCGAGCCGCCAGGGGCTCCGGCCGCCGTCAGGGACTTCGAGCCGTCCGTGAGGAAGAAGCCGATGCCGTCTGCTCCGAGGAGGCCGAGCGCGGAGCTGTACTGGTACTGGTCGAACTGGACGTCGATGCCGCCCGCGGCAGGAATGGGCCGGTTGAAGACCGCGCCGCCCTTGGCGTCGTTCCGGGCATCGGTGAGCTGGAGGAAGCCCGGACTCGTCGCGGCGACGGGGGCCTGAGTCCGATTGGCGCAGACGCCGAGGTTCGAGGACCCGGCCGGGGGTGCGGTCGTCGCCCGGGTGATGCAGCCCCCGTCGAGCGCCTGCCAGGCCGAGTCCGCGACGCTGGTGCCGCCGAAGCCCTCCTGGAGCAGGACCGTGGCCGCCGCGGCCCTCGACGCGGGCAGGACCACGAGGACGGCGGCGAGCAGGAGCAGGACGAGGCCGAGGGCGATCGAGCGGTCGTGGCTCGGTCGAGCATGCGCGTTCGACACGGATCGACCTCCCCCCGGGGCGCCTCGCCGGGCCTTCCGGATGGAGCGGGATCACGATAGGTCGCGGCTCGGAGGCGCCCTGTCCCCCTGAGACGGGACGTGGGCGGCGGACGACGGGCCCCCGATCCGGTGGGCACGCAAAAGGGGGAGAGCGAGCGCTGAACCAGCGCTCAGGTGGTGTCCAGAAAACGCGACCTACCCAGGGGCCTCCCGCTGGCGTGTTGACGTGCGCACGGCCCTCGCGCCGGGCGCACGGCGGCCTGGATCCGTGCCAGCCCCGTGCCGCCCCGGTGTCCCGCCACCGGGACGATGCGGTTCCGCTCCCGTGGCGGGCATCTCCAGAGCAGTGGCGCGAGATAGCGCTCTCACCAGGACCTTCTCGCGTCCCTCCGCCGCTCGATGCGAGGTGGGAGCGCCGCCGCGGGTGTCCCTGAAGCGGGTCTGGCGGTCGCGCGGCGGACGCGGGAGGATGCACTCGCGCCTGCCCGCCCGCACGGTCCCCCGAAGGACCGCACCGCGCCCCCTCCACGGTGGTCCGATCCGGACCGCAGCACCCCCCTCACTCCTTCCGGTCAGGCTCCGCCGACCGAGCAGCCCTCTCCACGTCGGGATCCCATGTCCTCTCCTGCGCGCCACAGCCGCCGTCTCGTCCTCACCGGAGCCGCCCTCGGCGTCGGATCCGCCTTCGCCTACGCGATGACCGCGTCCGCGGCGCCCGACTACAGCGTGATCCCGCCGCTGCCCAACGAGCTCGGGCGCAGCGACACGGCGATCTCGCGCGTGGGGAAGAAGCCGTACCAGATCATCGACGTGATGATCGGCACCGACCGCGCGCGGCTCTTCGTCCCGCACACCGCGGTCCCCTCGCAGCGGATCGGCCGGGTCGTCTACTGGTACTACCACGCCAACGGGAGCACCTACGCGGCCCTGTCCGGCGCCTACCAGTACAGCGCCGACCAGGCCGTCGACAAGGGCGTCATCTCGATCTGCCCCAACTACGGCGGCAGCATCTACACGAACAAGCGGGCCGTCGCCATGCAGGTGGACGCGGTCGCCTGGTTCCAGAAGACGTGGCGGATCGGCGCGAGCTTCCTCCGCTCGAACTCCGGCGGTGGCGCACTGCTCTGCTGGGCGTACGGCAACAAGCTGGTCCCCGAGATCCGCGGCGCGTACCACGCGGCCGGCGTCTACGACATGGCCGACATGGCCCGCCGCGACCCGGAGCGGGTTCTGCCGGACTACGACAACGACCCCTCGACGATCCCGGCGACCGACCCCGCGCTGCTGCCGCAGGCCTCGTGGGCGGGGGCGCGGATCCGCACGACCGGCTCGACCGAGGACGTCCTCGTCCCCATCGCCGTCCACGGAGGGGCGTGGGTCGCGCTCGCGAAGCCCGTGGCGAAGGAGGCCGTGGTCCTCTACACGCCGACCGACGGCGCTCCGAACGGCCACAACGTGCCGAGCCTGACGAACAAGGACATGCTCGACACGTTCGACCGCTGGCTCGCGGAGCAGCCGGTCGTTCCGCTGCCCGACGAGCCCGCCTCGTCGATCCCCGGCGAGGGCACCTACCAGAACTACTCGCCGCTCATCACGACCGCGGGCACCTGGAGCACGATCTCCTCCTCCGCCGACAGCGGTGGGAGCATCAGCTACTCCAGCTCGGCCGGAGCGTCCGCGAGCTTCCGCTTCTCGGGCACGGGCGTCAGCTGGGTGAGCCGGATGACGGCGACCTCCGGCATCAACGAGGTGCTGCTCGACGGCGTCCTCGTCGCCACCGTCGACCGCTACAGCCCCACGACCCGCTCGGGTCAGACGGTGTGGACGAGCGGGCCGATCGCCGCCGGCACCCACACGGTCACGATCCGCCGCGGGACGACGCGCAACCCGGCGTCCACCGGATCCACGCTGATCCTGGACGCCTTCGTCGTGACCGCGGGGACCGTCTCCACGTCGACCCCCACCCCCACCGCGACGGCGTCTCCGACCAGCACGCCGACACCGACGGACACGCCGACCCCCACCGACACGCCCACTCCGACAGAGACCCCGACGGCCACGTCCACGCCCACCCCGACCTCGACGCTGCCGGCGGCGGGGACGTACCAGAACGGAGCCGCCGTCATCGCGACGGTCGGCACCTGGGCGACGCTCGCGAGCACCGCCGACAGCGGCGGCAGCATTTCGTACTCCAGCACCTCCACGGCCTCGGCGACCCTCCGCTTCCGGGGCACGAAGGTCAGCTGGGTGAGCCGGATCACCCCGACCTCCGGCATCAACGAGGTCCTGATCGACGGCGTGCTCGTCGCCTCCGTCGACCGCTACAGCGCCACGAACCGCTCGGCCCGCACGGTGTTCACCAGCAGCACCCTCAGCGCCGGCGAGCACACCATCACCATCCGCCGCGGCAGCAAGCGCAACGCCGCCTCCACGGGCAACTCGCTGATCCTGGACGCCTTCGTCGTCGTGTGAGCCGCTCGGGCGCCCGAGCCGCCCGCGTGATTCCGGACAGAGGACGCGGGCGGGCTCGGGTGGCCGGGTGTGCGGGGGCTCGTGGAGGGGCCCTTGTCGCTGAGGTGCTCGCTCGGCGCCCACTGCGTCGAGTCGCCCGTGTCGAGTCGCCCGAGAATGCAGCTGTTTCAGCGTTCTCGGGACCAACTCGGGCACCTCAGCGGGCTTCGCGGGAGGGGCCCGTGCGAGCATGCGGGGATGAGAACGCTGATCCTCGGAGGAACGGGCTGGCTCGGCGGGCACCTCGCGGCGGAGGCGCTGCGGCGCGGCCACGACGTGACCTGCCTCGCGCGCGGGACGGCCGTGCCCGCGGGGGTGTCCCTCGTCCAGGCCGACCGCGACCGCGAGGACGCTCTCGACGCCGTGGCTGCGGCGCCGTGGGACGCGGTGATCGACGTCTCCTCGACCCCGCAGCACGTCCGCCGATCCGTCCGCGACCTGCGCTGCAGCGCCTACGTCCTCGTCTCGACCACGAGCGTCTACGCCGAGAACGCGGTCGTCGGAGCGGACGAGGACGCCGAGCTGCTCCCTCCCTCCGACGACCCCACCTCGTACGGCGCCGCGAAGGCCGCCTGCGAGCAGGCCGTGCTGGCCGGATCCGCGCCGTCCCTGATCGCGCGCGCCGGCCTGATCGGCGGCCCCGGCGACCCCACGAGCCGCTCCTCCTACTGGCGGGCAACAACTTCCCCGACGCGGGGTCGCTGACGTTATGAGCATCTACCCGCCGGAGCGTGATGTGCTGGAGGCGGCGCAGTGGGAGCGTTTCACCGCGGGCGACGCCGTGCCGGTGCGTTGTTGGCCCGAGCACTGCGTCACTGCCAGACGGTCGTCCTACTCCCACTCACTAACGTTCGAACCTCCACTGCTGCGCCACGGATCAAGGATCACCCGGACCGCTCCAGAGATGCCCGAACCTGCCAACAAACACCACTTTCGCTGTCCTCTAGGCTGCGAACCATGGGATTCTCAGTGCGCCTAGTACCCGGCGTCCGGGTGCGCGTGTCGAGCCGCGGGGTGAGGACAAGCCTCGGTCCGCGCGCCGCGCGGCTCCACCTGGGCGCAGGGGCACCGGGGTTCTCCACCGGTATCGGACCGGTGACGTACTCCACCAGCCTCGGCGTTGCTCGTCGCACCTCCAGCGGCTCGGTCACCCGGGCCGTAGAAGCCGCAAGCAGAGCAGAAGCAGCAGAACAGCTCATCGAGGTCTACAAGCGCATCGACAACCTGCACCGGCAGGAATTCCCACCAGCGACGAGGCCGCTGGCTCCACCGCTGGAAGAGATCAACGAGGTAGAAATCTGGAATCTCCACCGAGCGGCACATCTTCAGGGTGTTAGCTGGTTCGCCCGCGACCATCGGCGCCAGGCTCTTGCAAACGCAGAGGCGGATGCTCGGCAGGAGATTGACTGGCACCGATGGCAGCTGGCGACACAACAGGAAGATGCGCAAGCTGTTCTCGACAGGGAGTGGCAATCACTTGTCGACAACCAGCCGGAAGTCGTAATGTCGGCACTGGCCGCCGCTTTTGAGGACAACGACGCCGCCGCTGCTCCTCTGAGTGTCTCTGGCGGTGAAGCAACACTGGTCGTAATCGTGCCTGCTGCCGACGCGATGCCGCAGAGAAAGCCCGACCTTACGCCCACGGGACGACTTACAATCAAGACTCTGCCAAAAAAGGAAGCGGCGGACTGGCATAAGCACGCGGTAGCTGGATGTGTTCTTGTGACCGCTCGTGAGGCGTTTGCAGTTGCGCCCGGTTTGCGCTCGGTCCGATTCGTTGCCGTTGCGGTTGCTGATTCCGATTCTTACGGAAATCATATTCCACATGTACTGGTCGCGGCGAAAATAAATCGCGCCGCGGTCGATGGAGTTCAATGGGCAACGACGGATTCGATACAGGTGCTGAACGACACCTGCACGGACTTGCATGTTCGACAGGTCGGAGTGACGAAGGCGTTCATGCCGCTCGACTTGTCGGATGAGCCCGAACTTGCAGAGCTGCTGGAAGCAATACGTTACGACGACCTCGTCGATTAGCCCGATCGAAGGGCACCCCCGGTGACGCGTGTTTCGCTAAGCATGCCCCATGAACTAAGGAAAGAATATGTCCTCTCAGCCTCCGCCGCGGCCGCCAATCATCAGGTACGTTAGAGATGCTGGCACCGGCGATAAGTCGTTCCTGGTGACGTGGCTGTTCGCACTGCTCCTTGGCTGGTTCGGCGTCGACCGCTTCTACCTCGGCAAAACGGGAACCGCAATCCTGAAGTTGCTGACTTTCGGCGGCTTTGGGATATGGGTGCTCGTGGACCTAATTCTCGTGCTTGCTGGCGCTATGCGGGACAAGCGGGGTCTGCGCCTCCAAGGCTACGAGCGCCACAAGAAAATTGCTCTAATCGTCAGTGCGCTCGTCGTGCTCGTCGGTGTCTTCGCGAACGCCACAGGGGGCACAATTCAGGGCCGAGACGCAAGTGATGCCGGTCAAGTACCTGCAGTTTCGTCCGCTGCTCCTGACTCCCCTACCGCAAGTCCGACACCGGCCTCCACTATCCCGGCAACGCCAGTCTCATCTCCTAGCGCAACCTTTGCCCCCGAATATTGGCCGCAGGAGGGTGAGGTTCGCGTTCCAATGTTCGTCGGTATGAGACTTAGCGAGGCTGAAAAGCTGGCAAATCGACTCCGGCTTGAGATCAACGCTGAGGACAAGCTCAACGAGCGGAGCATTTGGCGTAAATCTAACTGGACCGTCGTTTCCCAAGACATTTCACCTGGAACTAGTAAAAGCGAAGGTACTATCGTCAGCGTCAGGGCGTTGAAGAATGATGAAGCAGCCAGTGACGTGCAGGAAATGCTTGCAGCTGACCTTCACGCTGAAGAACGTATTTTCTCAGGGAAGATCACTGGACGCCCAGAGGCCGGTGACCTTTCCACGTTGAGGGTAGACGGGGCCACCGTGACCCTGGATCTCATCGAACCGGTTGCTCAAGCCTGTCAGCCCACTCAGAACGGTGTCGAACAAGCTCGGCAGGAAATGGAAATGGCTCTCCCGATCGGGCAGGAAGTACTGGTTGTCATGAGCGAGCCGCACAGGACTGAAGGGTTCATTCATCGGCTCGACGGCGGCAATGGTGCGGCCAGTGTCGCACCGCCGGGTGGATCGATAAACGAAGAACTAGTCAGAACAGGCTGGTGGCGCCCAAGTGCCTCGAGCATGGAGGGGGGCGTGGGCAAGAATGGTGTAGGCGATGACACTGTGGCTTACATCGATTATGCGCCGCGAGCGTCCATAGCCGATGGAGCCCGACCGTACGCGCGACTCATAGCGCAAGCAGGCAACTCCGTGGCCGCCAATTACATCGGCACTGTAGGAGAATGTCGTCGTGCGCTCGAGATCGAGGTGGCACAGGAAATTGACGCCTGGCGCGAACGAGAAGCGGAATTTGACAGGCGAGCGGCGGAAGCAGAAGAGGAGCGTGAGAACAACTATCGATATTGCCGAGACGGTGATGGTGATGGGTTCTGTAACGAAGGTTGATCGGTCGGTAACGGTGCCGTCGCTGTCAAGAGTCGCGAGGGCCAGGGGCAGCACGAGGTCCGACTGAGAGTACGTGACAGTAGTGTTGCGGTACTTCCTAATGATGTCGTGAACAGGTTGCAGTTCCTTCGGCACGCCGGGGAAGCCGGGCATTTCGTTCAAGCGGGGTCGAACGTCGGGTGCCATGAAGGGCCGGATGTAAGCGGCGGCCGCATGGAGGCGACAGCCCTTCCGCAGCGAACCGGACCTCGACCGGTATGGCACGATCAACCCATGCCCGGCTCACTGCACGCCTATGTCGTCGAAGGAACCCGTCTCCGAGTGGATGTGGTCTCGGATCAGGGGGCGACTCTCTCCCTTGCGGGGGAATTCACCGATCTTGAGCCGGTGACGGAGAGCGGTGGCGTTCTCGAGAGCAATCCTGCACTGCGCAGCAACATGTGGGCGTACGCCAAGACCTGGTACCGCGCCCGGATGACGTCCAATGCCGAGGCTCTCGCGCATTCGGATCCGGCCGAGCAGAAGGCAGCTCTCCAGCAGGTGGAGCAGGAGCGGCGGACCGCACAGAAAGTGGCCGAGACGTACGCGAAGACGGCGCAGTGGATCGCGGACGTCGCAGACGACGTCTCGCTGCTGGACGTCCAGCACGGATGGTGCTCGTCGTGCTTCTTCAACACCGAGCACCGGAAGTCGAACCGTCCCGCGGGGCAGCTTCCCGTCTACGTCTGCCAGGGCTGCGGATCCGCGACGCTCCCGTGCGTGGCTGTGGGCTGCGGCAACATGGCGGTGCGCGAGCGCGGCGCTCTGCGCGTCCCCCAGTTCTGCGCCGAGCACAAGCACGAGATCCCGGGCTTCGAGAAGGCCCAGGGGACCTTCGGCGAGCTGCACGACTACGAGGCCTTCCTCGAGTACGAGAAGCCCGACCTCGACGCGACCTCCAAGATCATCGTGGGCGGAATCGCTGTCCTCGCGATGGCGGCGCCGGTCGCTCTCCTCGCCGCTCCCGCCATCGGCGGCGCGATCGGCTCGCTCGGCGTCTTCGGCGGATTCACCGGCGCAGCGGCGAGCTCACACGGACTCGCGCTGCTCGGCGGCGGCACCCTCGCAGCGGGCGGGCTCGGCATGGCCGGCGGCACGGCGGTCGTGACGGCCGTCGGAGCGGCGGTGGGAGGTGTCCTCGGGGCATCGGTCGCGAACGCCTACCTGAGCGAGGACAAGTCGTTCCAGATCGAGCTGCTCCGTCCGGGAACGGGCGGCGTCCCCGTGGTCGTCGCTAACGGGTTCCTCACCGACGGTGAGGGAGACCGATGGGGCAAGTGGAAATCGATCGTCGACTCCCGCTACCCGGACTCGCCCGTCTACCGCGTCCGATGGGGGTCGAAGGAGTTGCGGGATCTGACGGATCTCGCCCTGGGCGCAGCAGGCAAGGGCGTCGCCATGGGGCTGCTCAGAGGAGCGGCGGCGCTCGGGCACAAGGCGGGGGCGAAGCTTCTCGGAGGCGTCGCCGGGCCGGCGATGATCGCCTCGGACCTCGCGAGGAACCCCTGGCACGTCGCGAAGAACCGCGCCGACAAGACCGGCGTGATCATCGGTGATCTCCTTGCACGCACGAACGCGAAGTCGTACGTGCTCATCGGTCACAGTCTGGGAGCGAGGGCGATGGTCGTCGCCGCGCAGTCCATGGGCACGAAGCCCGGAGGGCCGCGGATCCAGGCCGCACATCTCCTCGGCACCGCGATCGGAGCGAAGAGCAACTGGGACTCGTTGACCGCCTCGGTCGACGAAGCGGTCTACGGCTACCACTCCCGCAACGACGCGATCCTCAAGTTCGTCTACCGGACGGCTCAGGCCGGTGAGACGGCAGCTGGTCTGGTGGGCTTCATCCCAGCGTCCAGCAAGCTGCAGAACATCGACGTCTCGGATCGTGTCCAGACGCACTTCGAGTATCAGGACAACGTCGAGCTCCACGACGCCGTCTGAGCGGTGCCGGGCGGGAGGTCGGTGACCTCTCGCCCGCGATCAGTCGATCCGCTGGTCCTTCGTCCATCCGCGCAGGACTCGCCGATGACCGCCGGCTCGGCCGTTCGGCCCTCGAGGGACGAGCGCTGTCCGAGCTAGCGCCCCTCCCCACCAAGCCGCTCACTCATCCCCGCGACTTCCTGCCACGCCCCGGTCGCCCGTTCCCCCGCCGTCGCCTCCCGGAGCAGCCCGGTCAACCGCTCCCGCAGCCGCAGCTCTGCGGCCGTCATCGCGCTCTCGTGCCCCCGCGCGAGGAGGTACGAGTGGGCGTCCGTCGCGAAAGCCGCCAGGGCGTCGAGGAAGATCTCGAGGAGGCGTGCGGCCTCGCCGACGCGGGACGGATCGCGGGGCACCGGCAGCATCGGCACGAGCCGCAGCCTCCCCTGCCAGAGGCGCTCGTCGAGCGGATCCGCGAAGAGGGTGAGGGCGGTCGCGAGCGTTCCCGAGGCGGAGGAGGGGAACGCGCGGCGGACGTCGTGGACGATCTCGTGGAAGTGGTCGTCGGTGAGGCCGAAGCCGACGAAGAGCAGGTGCCGGGTCGCGAGGGTGGCCTTCACGATCGAGGAGAGGGCGCGGCGGGAGGAGTCGAAGCCGAGGTAGTCGTCGCGGGTGAGGACGATCGAGGACGGGTCGTCGACGGTGCCGTGGAGCTTGAGCAGCCAGCGCTCGTGGTCGCCCTCGTGGTCGCCGGGGATGACGGCGCGGGGGACGCCCGCGTCCTCGGACGCCGTCTCGAAGAGGCGGTCGTAGTTGAGCGTGATGGCCTGCTCGGAGTCGATCGCGGTGAGGAGCGCCGGCGCGAGACCGTACCGCTCGAGGGAGCCGATCTCACGGGCGACGGCCTCGGCGAACCGTCCGGGCTTCTCCTCGTCGAAGAGCGTCGCGAGGTAGGACGCCTGGTCGAGCACGTTCTTCCCGCTGAGGACCGCGGACGTCTCGGAGTCGAGTCCGATCTCGCGGCCGAGCTCCTCGAGCAGTCCGTCCCAGGAGGGGCCGCCGGCGCTGACGCTGGTCCCGGCGCCGAGGAAGGGCACGAGCCGGCGGCGACGGGCGCGCTCGGCGAGGCTCTGCGCCTCCTCGAGGGCCGGAGCCTCCAGCTCGGGCCAGGACGTCGCGGGATCGAGTCGTCGCCTGGACTGGGCAAAGGCGTGGACGTCGGCGCGGAGGGTGACGATCGCGATGTCGACCTGGAACGCCTCGGCGGCTTCCCGCAGCACGCGGAGCTGCTGGGCGAGCACGGCGTCGCGGAGGGTCCCTGATCCGCCGCCCGCCGTCGCGAAGAGCGGCACGGCCAGGAGCGGCAGCGGCCGCCCGGTGCGCCGATCCCTCGTCGCCGTCCGCGCGGCGACCTCGACGAAGGCCCGGAGGCGGCGGGCGATGTCGGCGAGTCCTTCGCTGTCCTCGGCGTCGCGCACGGCGTGATCGGGGACGGCGGTGAGGACGGGAGTGGGCTCGCCGTCGCGCGGCGCGAGCGGCAGTGCCGCCTGTCGGCCGTCCGAGAACTCCGGAGTCAGCGCGGCGCGTGCGCGATCCTCCAGCTGCGGGACCCCGCGCCAGAAGTCGGTGAACGAGAGGAAGCGGTCCGTCGGCAGGAGCCACGCGTCGCAGGCGAAGTGGAGGAGGCTCCCGCGGGTGACGAAGAGATGAGGTCGAGGCACGGCCTCTTCCTATCAGCATCGCTGAGTCGCTCGGGGGGGGGGGG
>NZ_PSTN01000027.1:0-41854 GCF_002930955.1 Rathayibacter sp. AY1A4
CTGCCCGCCCGGAGCGATGACGAACCGGAGGCCGGGCTCGTCCATGTCGATCAGCTGGTCGCCGTCCGGCGACTTGACGACCGTGCCGACCGGGACGGGGAGCTCCATGAGCTCGCCGTTCCCGCCCGCGCGGTGGTCGCCCATGCCGGGACCGCCGTTCTCGGAGCTGCGGTGCGGGTGGCGGTGGTAGGCGAGCAGCGTCGTCGTCTGCGGGTCGGCGACGAGGACGATGTCGCCCCCGTGCCCGCCGTTGCCGCCGTCGGGGCCGGCGAGCGGCTTGAACTTCTCGCGACGGACGGAGACGCAGCCGTTGCCGCCGTGGCCGGCACGCAGATGCAGCGTGACGTTGTCGACGAAGGTGACCATGGTGTGAATCCGTCCGTGAGTGCGTGCGGCGCCGGGATGCCGGCGCCGGGGGGCTGTGCCCCGGTAAACGCGCAAGGGGCGAGCCGAAGCCCGCCCCTTGCGTCCTGTGCCTGTGCGGCCGAGGAGGTCGACCCTACTGGGCGGCCGCCACGATGTTGACGACCTTGCGGCCGCCCTTGCTGCCGAACTCGACAGCGCCCGCCGAGAGGGCGAACAGGGTGTCGTCGCCACCGCGTCCGACGTTCGCGCCGGGGTGGAAGTGGGTGCCGCGCTGGCGGACGATGATCTCGCCCGCGTTCACGACCTGGCCGCCGAAGCGCTTGACGCCGAGACGCTGCGCGTTCGAGTCGCGACCGTTGCGAGTGGAGCTCGCGCCCTTCTTGTGTGCCATTTCTCATCTCCTCGAGACCGGGGGGCCGCAGCCCCGTGCTGTTGCCCTGCAGGGCGATGGCTCGCTCCGCAGGTCAGCTCAATTCCTTTGCAGGACTACTTGATGCCAGTGACCTTGACGCGCGTGAGGTCCTGACGGTGCCCCTGGCGCTTCTTGTAACCGGTCTTGTTCTTGAACTTCTGGATGATGATCTTCGGACCACGGAGGTCCTCGAGCACCTCGGCGGTGACGGTGACGCCCGCGAGGGTCGCCGCGTCCGAGGTGATCGACTCACCGTCGACGAGCAGCACGGCAGGAAGCTGCACGGTGCCGTTCTCGTCGGCCTTGACGCGGTCCATCGTCACGATGGTGCCGACCTCGACCTTCTCCTGCCGACCGCCGGCGCGCACAACTGCGTAAACCACTTCTCGTACCTGTTTCTCGTCTGGACGGAGCGGAGGCCTCGTCCGGGGCTTGTAGGGACGGGGCTGAGCCCCGGTCTTCCGGTTCGTACCCGTCTCCTCACGACACGAGGGAACCGGCACCGCGGCCCGCGCCCCGTGAGGGGCGGAGCGACAACGGAAATCTGCGTGAGCACATGGATCGCGCCACACCAACGGTCAAGAGTACGGGATCCGCGCTCCACGGTCAAACGCACACGACTGCGAAGCCGTGTCCACCCGACCGGCGACCCCGTCACGATAGTCGAGGAGGAGGCACGTGGACGGACGGCGCGCCGCCTACGATCGGGGAATGGCCATCCTCGTCGACGCCGCGCGCTGGCCGGCGCACGGCCGGCTGTGGGCGCACCTCGTGAGCGACGTCTCGCTCGAGGAGCTCCACGACTTCGCGCGCCGTCTCGGCGTGCCCGAGCGCGGCTTCGACCTGGACCACTACGACGTGCCCGACGAGCGGATCGACGAGCTCGTCGCCGCGGGCGCGGTCCCCGTCGGCGCGCGGGAGCTGGTCGAGCGGCTGAGGCGGAGCGGGCTCCGCGTCCGCGGGCGCGACCGGGACGCCGAGAGGGCCCGGCGCCGGCTCTCGCCGGGCACCGGGCCCTCCTGACACCGGGTCGCGCTACTGGTCGGCGCGGCGCGGGGTCTGCTCGGGGATGACCGCGACTCCGGTGAGCGCGGCCGTCGTGACGCGCCGGCTCTTCGCACGGCCCTGGCCGGGCTGCTTCGGGGCCGGCAGAGCGTCGAGCACGGAGTCGAGCAGGTGCTCGGCGACCTCGCTGCGGACGCGGCGCGGAGGCGTGACCGGCGCGATCGGGATGTCGAGGATCGGCGCGGCAGCGGCCGGCTCGATCTCCTTCTCGACCGGGGTCTCGACGGGAGCCGACTCGACGGCCGCCGTCTCGGCGGCCTCCTGGCGCGGCTCGCGGTCGCGGCTGCGACGACGGCGCTCACCCCGGGCGGGACGCTCGCCGCGACGGCTCGGCTCGGACGGCTGCTCCTCGGGTGCCGTGGCGGACTCCTCCGGCGCCATGGCCTCGACGGTCTCGGCGGCGTCCTCGACCAGCGCGGCCGCCTCCTCCGCCGCCTGGCGCACGGCCTGGGGGTGGATGGTGCTGGCGGCGATCTGCGCGAGCGCGTTCTTCGCGTCGTCCGTGATGGCGTGGGTGCTGACCGGCTTGGTGGCCGGCGCGCCCTGCCCGTTCTGCCCGCCGTTCGAGCGCCCGGAGGCGGCGGGCTGCTGCTCGCCGCCCTTGCCCCGGCGGCGCTGCTCCTGCTGCGGAGCGGCGGTCGACCGGTGCTTGAGCACGGGGTCGTGGTGGACGATGACGCCGCGCCCGGCGCAGATCTCGCAGTTCTCGCTGAAGGTCTCGAGCAGGCCCAGGCCCAGCTTCTTGCGGGTCATCTGCACGAGGCCGAGCGAGGTGACCTCGGCGACCTGGTGCTTCGTCCGGTCGCGGCTCAGGCACTCGACCAGGCGGCGGAGCACGAGGTCGCGGTTGGACTCGAGCACCATGTCGATGAAGTCGACGACGATGATGCCGCCGATGTCGCGCAGGCGCAGCTGGCGGACGATCTCCTCGGCCGCCTCGAGGTTGTTCTTCGTGACAGTCTCCTCGAGGTTCCCGCCCGAGCCGACGAACTTGCCGGTGTTGACGTCGACCACCGTCATCGCCTCGGTGCGGTCGATCACGAGCGAGCCGCCGCTGGGCAGCCACACCTTGCGCTCCAGCGCCTTCTCGATCTGCTCCGTGATGCGGAACTCGTCGAACGCGTCCTTGTCACCCGTGTAGACCTCGACGCGCTCGAGCAGATCGGGTGCGACCTGGCTGAGGTAGAGCTCGATGGTCTCGCGGGCGTCGTCGCCGGCGATGACCATCTTCTCGAAGTCCTCGTTGAAGACGTCGCGGACGATCTTGATCAGCAGGTCCGGCTCGCTGTGCAGGAGAGCGGGAGCCTGCCCGCTCGCGGCCTTCGCGCTGAGCGCCGTCCACTGCGCGGTCAGGCGCTCGACGTCGACGGTCAGCTGCTCCTCCGTGGCGCCCTCGGCCGCGGTCCGGACGATGACGCCCACGTTCTCGGGCAGCACCTCCTTGAGGATCTTCTTCAGGCGGGCGCGCTCGGTGTCCGGGAGCTTCCGCGAGATGCCGTTCATCGAGCCGTTGGGCACGTAGACGAGGTAGCGGCCGGGGAGCGAGATCTGGCTCGTGAGACGGGCGCCCTTGTGGCCGACGGGGTCCTTCGTGACCTGGACGAGGACCCGGTCGCCGGGCTTGAGCGCGAGCTCGATCCGGCGGGGGCCGCCGGCGTTGTTCGCGGCGTCCCAGTCGACCTCGCCGGAGTAGAGCACGGCGTTGCGCCCGCGTCCGATGTCGACGAAGGCGGCCTCCATGCTCGGGAGGACGTTCTGCACGCGGCCGAGGTAGACGTTGCCGATGAGCGACGCCTCCTGCGAGCGGGCGACGTAGTGCTCGGCGAGGACGCCGTCCTCGAGCACTCCGATGCGGATGCTGTCCTCCTTGGAGCGGACGACCATGACGCGGTCGACGGCCTCCCGGCGGGCGAGGAACTCCGACTCGGTGACGACCGTGCGGCGCCGGCCGGCGTCGCGGCCGTCGCGGCGGCGCTGCTTCTTGGCCTCGAGGCGGGTCGAGCCCTTGATGCGCTGCGGCTCGGTGATGAGCTCGGGCTCGCGGGCCTCGCGCTGCTCGCGCGGCTGGCGGACCCGGACGACGGTGTTCTCGGGGTCGTCGGAGCCGGACCTCTCGCTCTCGCCGCTGCGGCGGCGCGAGCGGCGGCGGACGGAGCCCTGCTCCTCGGCCGGGCTCTCGCGCTCCTCCTGGACGCCCAGCGGCGCACCGCGGGGAGGCAGCGGAGCCAGCTCGACGTAGTCGGGCAGGACCGGCGCCTGGAACAGCAGCGACGGGCTCGGCAGTGCGGGCCGTCGCGGCTCCTCCTGCTCGGCGCCCGGGGTCTGCGGGAGGGCGTTGAAGAACACCGCGCCCGTCGACGTCGACGGCTCGGCCGCCTCCGCGGCGCTCCCGGTCTCGGGCAGCTCGGTGCCCTCGGCTCCGGTCTGGTCGGTCTCGTTGCTGTCGATGATCGTCTCCCCTGTCGCTGGCGCGCTCGACTCGGTCCGCCGGGTCGCCCGGCGGCCACCGAAGAGGCGGCTGATCTTCCTGGCCCCGCTGCGGGGCTCGTCGCGGTCCGGATCGGATCCGCTCGTACTGTTGTCTTCCACCATTCCTGGTGCACTCCTCGGCCGGGTCGTCCGCCGCGTCGTCTTCCCGGATGCTTCTCTCGTGCGAGGGGCCTCGGCCCGCCGCGAATCCTTCCGCTCCCCCGGTCCCGTCGCGCTCGTGGCGCGGGACTCCGGTTGCAGCTGCACACTCGGAACTGACTATCCGACACGCGCTCCCCCGCGGTGCGACCTGCGGTCGACTCCCGGCGGAGCGGAGATCCGGCGCGTCCATTCGCGGAACGCTGTCGATCTCCTGTGGCCCGGTACTCGCCCGGTAAACCTTCTTCGCGTCGATGCGGGGTCCCCCGGACCGACGGCTCCGATTATCGCACGCATTCCCAGAGGCGCCGATCCGGCGCGTGCCATAATCCCCCGGTGTCCAGCGATCCCGGGGTGCGCGACGCCCCCACCCAGCAGCGCCCCGTCCTCTTCGCCGTCCTGCTGATCGTCCTCGGCGTGATCGGCTGGACCGCCGCCTTCGCTCTCACGAACGACAAGTTCGCCGCTCTCGAGAACCCCGATGCGGGCCTCGGCTGCGACTTCAGCCTGCTGGTGCAGTGCAGTGCGAACCTGAACTCGGCGCAGGGCGCGGTCTTCGGCTTCCCGAACCCTCTCATCGGCCTGGCGGCCTGGATCGCGCCGATCGTGGTGGGGCTGGGCCTGCTCGCGGGCGCCCGGTTCGACCGGTGGTTCTGGGCGGCCTTCAACGTCGGCTTCCTGCTGGCCCTGGTGTTCGTGGGCTGGCTCATCGCGACGAGCGTCTTCGCGCTCGGAACCCTCTGCCCCTGGTGCATGCTCACCTGGGCCGTCGTCATCCCGGGCTTCTGGCTGGTGACGCTCCGCAACCTCCGTGAGGGCGTGTTCCCCGTCCCCGCCGGGGTGCGCCGCTTCGCCGGTGCCGCCTACGGCTGGGTCCCGTTCATCACGCTGCTCTGCTACCTGCTGATCGCGGTGATCGCGCAGGTGAGGCTGAACGTGCTCGCCTACCTCTGACGGACGTCGTCAGAGGCAGGCGGCCGAGCGGCTCAGGCGAACCAGAGACCGAGCTCGCGCGCGGCCGACTCCTCGGAGTCGGACCCGTGCACGAGGTTCTGCTGGACCTTGAGGCCCCAGTCGCGGCCGAGGTCGCCGCGGATGGTGCCGGGAGCGGCCGTGGTCGGGTCGGTGGTGCCGGCGAGGGCGCGGAAGCCCTCGATCACACGGTCGCCCGCGATGCGCAGGGCGACGATCGGGCCGCTCTCCATGAACTCGACGAGCGGCTCGTAGAAGGGCTTGCCCTCGTGCTCGGCGTAGTGGGCGGCGAGCAGCTTGCGGTCGGCCTCGACGAGCTTCACGTCGACGAGGGAGTAGCCCTTCGCCTCGATGCGGCGGAGGATCTCGCCGGTGAGGTTGCGGGCGACGCCGTCGGGCTTGACGAGGACGAGGGTCTCCTGAGTGGCCATGGTTCAGCGGTCTCCTTCGGTGGGGGCGGTGGGCTCCGCCGCCCGGCGCGTCTGAGCGTCGAGGCGGGTGCCGGTCACCATGCAGTACGTCCACAGCGCCACGAAGGCGGCGCCGATCACGTACATGATCGGGACCAGCAGGCCCGAGGCCACGATAACGAACTGCAGCACCCAGCCGATGCGGAAGCCGACCGGCCGGTTCAGCAGGCCCAGAGTGGCGACGAGCGCGAGGCAGACCACCGCTCCCCCGACCAGCACGACCACGGGGTCGGCCGCCTTCAGCCCGAAGGCCACCAGGGTGGCGAGGAAGACGATGACCGCCTCGAAGCCGAGCACGATCGAGCCGAGGCTCTCCCGGACGGTCCGCGAGCGCCGCGGGCGCCCGGCCCTCACGCGCCCATCCAGTTCTCGTCGCGGGCCGCAGTGATCGTGCGGCCGACGAGGGTGATCGAGCCCGTGACCAGCAGAGCGCCCTTGTCGGTGCGCGCCGCGAGGACGCGGCCGGCCGTGAGAGCACCCAGCGGGTCGTCGGCGACGCGGACCGCCTCCTCCGGGAACACGGTGCGGGCGAGCGCGGCGAGCTCCTCGGCGGGCATCGCCCGATCGCTCGGCGCCGTGGTCACGATCAGCTCGTCCACCACGGGGCGGAGCTCCCGGAGGATCCCCTCGGCGTCCTTCTCGGCCAGCACGCCGAGGACGGCCGTCACGCGGTCGAAGTCGAAGTAGCGCCCGAGAGCGGCGGCGAGGGACGCGGCCCCGTGCGGGTTGTGCGCCGCGTCGACGACGGTGCGCGGAGCCAGTCCGACGAGCTGCAGGCGGCCCGGGGAGGTCGCGGCGGCGAAGCCCTCGTCGAGGACGTCGCCGGTGAGCTCCTGCGTCCCGCCTCCCAGGAAGGTCTCGACCGCGACGACGGCCACGGCGGCGTTCTCGGCCTGGTGGTCGCCGAAGAACGGCAGCAGCAGCTGCTCGTACGTGGTGACGAGTCCCCGGACGGTGACGACCTGGCCGCCGACGGCGACGGTCGTCGACTCGACGTCGAACTCCGCCCCCTCGACGACGATCGTCGACTCGGTGGCCTCGGCCGCGTGCCGCAGCACCGCCTCCGCCTCCGGGACCTGCCTCGCGGAGACCACCGAGGCGAGCGGCTTGACGATGCCCGACTTGGTGCGCGCGATCTCCTCGATCGTCGAGCCGAGGCGGTCGGTGTGGTCGAGGGCGATCGGCGTGAAGACGGCGACCTGCGCGTCGGCGACGTTCGTCGAGTCCCACTCGCCGCCCATCCCCACCTCGACGACGGCCACATCGACCGGCGCGTCGGCGAAGGCCGCGTAGGCCAGGACGGTGATCGCCTCGAAGAAGGACAGCGGCGCCTCGCCCTGCTCGGCCAGCTCGGCGTCGGTCATCCGCAGGTACGGCTCGACGTCCTGCCAGTTGTCGGCGAGGCTCCGGTCCGAGATCGGCTCTCCGTCGATGACGATGCGCTCGTTGAAGCGCTCGAGGTGCGGACTGGTGAACAGGCCCACCCGCAGCCCGTGGGCGCGCAGCAGGCTCTCGATCATCCGGCTGGTCGAGGTCTTGCCGTTGGTTCCGGCGATCTGGATCACCGGGTAGGCGCGCTGCGGGTCGCCGAGGATCTCGACGGCGCGCCGGGTCGGAGCGAGGCGCGGGCGGACGCTCGCCTCGCCCAGGCGCTCCAGCAGCGCGGCGTAGACGGCGTCGGCGGCTGCGCGGTCGGCGTCGTCCGGCTCGAACGGATCAGACATCGGCGGCCTCGACCTTCTCGACGCGGATGATGGCGGTGCCCGCGGGGCCGACGGCGATCGCGCCCTCGCCGCCCTCGAGAGCCGTGGTGAGCGGAGTGAACGCGCATCCGGTCGCGAGGGTCTCCTCCGCGATCCAGAGCGCGTGCGGCTCGAGCGCCTGCAGGCTCGGCTCGTCGAGCACGACCTCCAGGACGATCCGGTCGCTGACCTCGAACCCGGCCGCCTTGCGGGCGTCCTGCACCGCGCGGATGAGGTCGCGGGCGAGCCCCTCCGCTTCGAGCTCGGGGGTGGTCGCCGTGTCGAGGAGCACGAAGCCCCCGCGCGGGAGCAGGGCGATGGCGCGGTCGTCGCCGGCCGAGCCGCCGACCTCGAGCGTGAGCTCGTACTCGCCCTCGACCAGCTCGACGCCGCCGGCGGTGACGACGCCGTCCGTCTCGCTCCAGTCGCCGGCCTTGGCGGCCCTGATCACGGTCTGCACGCCCTTGCCGAGCCGGGGCCCGGCGGCGCGCGCGTTGACCGCGAGACGGGAGGTGACGCCGTAGTCGGCGGCGCTGGAGTCGACCAGCGGCACCAGCGACACCTCCTTCACGTTCAGCTCGTCGCGGAGGATCGCCTCGAACGGCGCGAGCTCGGCGGCGTCCGCGACCACCACGGTCAGGCGCGCGAGCGGCAGGCGAACGCGGAGCCCGGCCTGCTTGCGGAGGGAGAGCGCGGTGGACGAGATGCCGCGGACAGCGTCCATCGCGTGCACGAGCGCAGGGTCGGCGGGGAACTCGTCCGCCTCCGGCCAGTCGGTGAGGTGGACGCTGCGGCCGCCGGTCAGGCCCTGCCAGATCTGCTCCGTGACGAGAGGCAGGAGCGGGGCGGCGACGCGGCACACGGTCTCGAGGACCGTGTAGAGCGTGTCGAACGCCTCCGATCCGCGGCCGTCCTCGTCGACGCCCTGCCAGAAGCGGTCGCGGGAGCGGCGCACGTACCAGTTCGTCAGCACGTCGCTGAAGTCGCGGAGCGCGGCGGCCGCGAGCGTGGAGTCCAGCGCCTCGAGCCGGCCGGTCACGGTCTCGACCAGATCGCGGGTCTTGGCCAGCAGGTAGCGGTCGAGGACGTCCTCGGAGCCGGTGCGCCTGGTCGCCTCGTAGCCGCCGCCCGCCGAGGCGTTGGCGTAGAGGGAGAAGAAGTACCAGGTGCTCCACAGCGGCAGCAGCACCTGGCGGACGCCCTCGCGGATGCCCTCCTCCGTCACGACGAGGTTGCCGCCCCGGAGGACCGGGCTCGACATCAGGAACCAGCGCATGGCGTCGGAGCCGTCGCGGTCGAAGACCTCGGCCACGTCCGGGTAGTTGCGCAGCGACTTGGACATCTTCTGCCCGTCGTTGCCCAGCACGATGCCGTGGCTGACCACGTTGCGGAACGCCGGGCGGTCGAAGAGCGCGGTGGAGAGCACGTGCAGCGTGTAGAACCAGCCGCGCGTCTGCCCGATGTACTCGACGATGAAGTCCGCCGGGTTGTGGGTGTCGAACCAGTCCGCGTTCTCGAACGGGTAGTGCACCTGGGCGAAGGGCATCGATCCGGAGTCGAACCAGACGTCGAGGACGTCGCTGATCCGGCGCATCGTCGAGCGCCCGGTCGGGTCGTCGGGGTTCGGGCGGGTCAGCTCGTCGATGAACGGCCGGTGCAGGTCGTCCGGGCGCACGCCGAAGTCGCGCTCCAGCTCGTCCAGCGAGCCGTAGACGTCGATCCGCGGGTACTCCGGGTCGTCGCTCTTCCACACCGGGATCGGCGAGCCGAAGTAGCGGTTGCGGCTGATGGACCAGTCGCGCGCGCCCGAGAGCCACTTGCCGAACTGGCCGTCCTTGACGTTCTCGGGGACCCAGGTGATCTCCTGGTTGAGCTCCTCCATGCGGTCGCGGATCGCGGTGACCCGGACGAACCAGCTCGAGACCGCCTTGTAGATCAGCGGGTTGCGGCAGCGCCAGCAGTGCGGGTACGAGTGCTCGTAGCTCGCCTGGCGGAGCAGCCGGTGGCCCGCGCGCAGGAGCTGCGTGAGGGGCTTGTTCGCGTCGAAGACCTGGAGGCCGGCGACCTCGCTGATCTGCGGCAGGAAGCGGCCGCCGTCGTCGACCGAGATGATGACGGGGATGCCCGCCGCCTCGCAGACCTTCTGGTCGTCCTCGCCGTAGGCGGGCGCCTGGTGCACGATGCCGGTGCCCTCGCTGGTGGTCACGTAGTCGGCGACGAGGATGCGCCACGCGTTCTGCGTGCCCCAGGCCTCGGTGTCCGCGTAGTGGTCCCAGAGGCGGTCGTAGCTGATCCCCTCGAGCTCGGAGCCGCGGTGGGTGCGCGAGACGGCGGCCACGGCCGACTCCGCGTCCGGATAGCCGAGGTCCTTCGCGTAGGCGCCGACCTGGTCGATGGCGAGCAGGTACTCGGCCGAGAGCTCGCGCTCCTCGGGCTCGCCCCTGCCGTCGGCCGCGCCGTTCGGGCCGGCGGGGACGACCGCGTACTCGATGTCGGGCCCGACGGCGAGCGCGAGGTTCGTCGGCAGCGTCCACGGCGTCGTCGTCCACGCGAGAGCGCGGACCGCCGTCAGCTGGAGCGCCTCCGCCGTCTCGCCGACCAGCGGGAAGGTGACGGTGACCGTCTGGTCCTGCCGCATCTTGTAGACGTCGTCGTCCATCCGCAGCTCGTGGTTCGAGAGCGGCGTCTGGTCGCGCCAGCAGTACGGCAGCACGCGGTGGCCCTCGTAGGCGAGGCCCTTGTCGTAGAGCTGCTTGAACGCCCAGATCACCGACTCCATGAAGGTGGGGTCGAGCGTCTTGTAGTCGTCGTCGAAGTCGACCCAGCGCGCCTGGCGGGTGACGTAGTCCTGCCACTCCCCGGTGTAGCGCAGCACCGACTCCTTCGCGGCGGCGTTGAAGGCCGCGACGCCCATCTCCTCGATCTGGGACTTGTCGGTGATGCCGAGCTGCCGCTCCGCCTCGAGCTCGGCGGGCAGGCCGTGGGTGTCCCAGCCGAAGCGGCGGTGCACCTGCCGTCCGCGCATCGTCTCGAAGCGGGGGAAGACGTCCTTGGCGTAGCCGGTGAGGAGGTGCCCGTAGTGCGGCAGGCCGTTGGCGAACGGCGGGCCGTCGTAGAAGACCCACTCCGGCGCTCCCTCGCGCTGCCGGATCGACTCCTGGAAGGTGTCGTCCGCCTTCCAGTACGCGAGCACGCGCTCCTCGATCTCGGGGAAGCGCGGCGACGGGGACACGCCCCGGCCGAACGCGGAGCCCTCGGCGGGCTCGGCTCCGTGCGGGGTGGGCGGGGTCAGGGGGTAGGTCACGTGCGGTCTCCTGGCAGTGCTGCTGGTCTGCACGAGGACGGCCCGCCCGGATCTCAGACCCCGGGCCGGGTCGCGGTACCACCTCGCTTGGACCGGTCGGCCGGTCGCTCCCGGAGGAGTGCCCGCTGACGCGTTCCCACTCGATCGGCTGTCACGGGCCGCACCCGTCCGGGTCTACTGGGCGCAGGCCGGAGCCGGCACCGTTCTTCCGGAGACTCACCGGTGATGGCCGGGTCGAAGTCGTCCGGCGCTATCCTAGCGCGTCGGGGGAAGCGGAGCAGGAGCGGGTCATGGTGCGAGGAGTGCAGCGCGGACGGCCCCGCGCGTCGTCGCGCTCCATGCTCGAGGACGCCGCACTGGACCTCTTCGTCGAGCAGAGCTACGCGGGCACGACGATCGAGCAGATCGCCCAGCGCGCGGGCGTCTCGCGCAACACCTTCTTCAACTACTTCGAGTCCAAGAGCGACGTCTTCTGGGTGCTGGTCGACGACCGGCTGGCCGAGCTCCCGGAGGCGCTGGCCGAGACTGCGGCAGAGGCGCCGGTGATGGACGCGCTCGGCGACGCGCTGCTCGCGATCGGCTCCGGCTTCGGACCCGCGACGGTGCCGTGGGTGCTCACCCAGTCCGACATGATCGGCAGCGTCCACGAGCTGCAGGCGTCGGCCCTCGGCCGCCTCGCGCGGCAGGCGGCCGTGATCGCCCGCTTCGTGGAGGAGCGGAGCGCGCGCCCGCTGCCCTCGCACCTCTCGCGCGCCATCGCCTACACGAGCGTCGGAGCCGCGGTGGCGGCCGTGCAGGCCTGGGCCGCGGCGGGCCCCACCCGCGGCGAGCTCGTGCCCTATCTCGACGAGGCGCTCGCGCCCGTCCGCGCCGGCTTCGCCCCCGTCGTCGACTGACCCGGCTCCCGCCGCTCCGGTAGAATCGTCGCGGCCGGCGGGCGACTCGCCCCGGAGCCCCATCCAGGCACCATCACCACCGACGCGGTGCCGCCCATAGCGAACCGGAGCATCATGACCCTCGCCGACCGCCTCCTCGCGAAGCCCGCCCTCGAGGGCCTGGAGGGCACGTGGGGCCTCCGCTGGCAGACCGACGGGACCTACCGGTTCGACCGCACCGGCCTCACCCGCGCCGACGTCTACTCGATCGACACCCCGCCGCCCACCGCCTCCGGGTCGCTGCACATCGGGCACGTCTTCTCCTACACGCACACCGACGTCGTCGCGCGGTTCCAGCGGATGCGCGGCAAGAGCGTCTTCTACCCGATGGGCTGGGACGACAACGGCCTGCCCACCGAGCGCCGCGTGCAGAACTACTACGGTGTGCGCTGCGACCCGACGCTCCCCTACGAGCCCGGCTTCACGCCTCCGTTCGAGGGCGGCGACAACAAGAGCAGCAAGGCCGCCGACCAGAAGCCGATCTCGCGCCGCAACTTCGTCGAGCTGTGCGAGCGCCTCACCGTCGAGGACGAGAAGCAGTTCGAGGACGTCTGGCGCGCCCTCGGCCTGTCCGTCGACTGGTCGCAGAGCTACCGGACCATCGGCGACGAGTCGCAGGCCGCCTCGCAGCGCGCCTTCCTCCGCAACCTCGCCCGCGGCGAGGCCTACCAGGCGCAGGCCCCGACGCTCTGGGACATCACCTTCCGGACCGCCGTCGCCCAGGCGGAGCTCGAGGACAAGGACCAGCCCGGCGCCTACCACCGCCTCGGCTTCCACCGCGACGGCGGTGAGGACGTCTTCATCGAGACGACCCGTCCCGAGCTGCTGCCCGCCTGCGTCGCCCTCGTCGCGCACCCCGACGACGAGCGCTACCAGGCGCTGTTCGGCACCACCGTCCGCACGCCGCTCTTCGACGTCGAGGTCCCGGTGCTCGCGCACCACCTCGCGCAGAAGGACAAGGGCTCGGGCATCGCGATGATCTGCACCTTCGGCGACGTCACGGACGTGGTCTGGTGGCGCGAGCTCGACCTGCCCAACCGCGCGATCATCGGCTTCGACGGCCGCCTGATCTCGGAGGCTCCCGCCGCGATCACGAGCGACGCGGGCCGCGCCGCCTACGAGCAGCTCGCCGGCAAGACCGTCTTCTCCGCGAAGCAGGCCGTCGTGGCGCTGCTGAAGGAGTCCGGCGAGATGGTCGGCGACCCGCGCCCCATCACGCACCAGGTCAAGTTCTTCGAGAAGGGCGACAAGCCGCTCGAGATCGTGTCGACCCGCCAGTGGTACATCGGCAACGGCGCTCGCGACGCGGTGCTCAAGGAGCGCCTGCTGGAGCTCGGCCGCGACGTGCGCTTCGTGCCGGAGTTCATGCGCGTCCGCTACGAGAACTGGGTGAACGGCCTCTCCGGCGACTGGCTGATCTCGCGCCAGCGCTTCTTCGGCGTGCCGATCCCGGTGTGGTACCCGCTCGACGGCGACGGCAACCCCGTCTTCGACTCCCCGATCGTGCCGGACGAGGCGGCGCTGCCGGTGGATCCCTCCAGCGACCCGGCCCCCGGCTACTCGGAGGACCAGCGCGGAGCGGCGGGCGGCTTCCAGGGCGAGCTCGACGTGATGGACACCTGGGCGACCTCCTCGCTGACCCCGCAGCTCGCGGGCGGCTGGGAGCGCGACGACGAGCTCTGGCAGCTGGTCGCTCCCTACGACCTGCGCCCGCAGGGCCAGGACATCATCCGCACCTGGCTCTTCTCTACCCTCCTGCGCTCGCAGCTCGAGGACGGCCGCGCCCCGTGGAGCACGGCGACCGTGTCCGGCTTCATCGTCGACCCCGACCGCAAGAAGATGTCGAAGTCGAAGGGCAACGTGGTCACTCCCGCCGCGATGCTCGAGCAGCACGGCTCGGACGCGGTCCGCTACTGGGCCGCCTCCTCGCGCCTGGGCACCGACGCGGCCTTCGATCCGCAGAACCCGACGCAGATCAAGATCGGCCGCCGACTGGCGATCAAGATCCTCAACGCGGCGAAGTTCATCCACGGGTTCCCTCTCGCCGAGGGCGCCGAGGTCACCGACCCTCTCGACCTCAGCATGCTGGCCACCCTCGACACTGTGGTCGCCGACGCGACGACGGCGCTCGAGAACTACGACCACGCCCGCGCCCTCGAGACGACGGAGGCGTTCTTCTGGACGTTCTGCGACGACTACCTGGAGCTGGTGAAGGAGCGCGCGTACAGCGAGGACGGCGCGTCCGCCGCGGCCGCCCTGCACCGGGCGCTCGACGTCCTCCAGCGCCTGTTCGCGCCGTTCCTGCCGTTCGCGACGGAGGAGACCTGGTCGTGGTCGCACGACGACTCGGTGCACCTGCGCCCCTGGCCGGCCGTCGAGGGCCTGGGCGGCGACCCCGCCGTCCTGGCCGCGGCGAGCTCGGTCCTCACGGCCATCCGGCGCGCGAAGACCGATGCGAAGGCCTCGCAGAAGACGCCGGCCCGCTCCGCCCTGGTGACGGCGCCCGCCGAGCTCGTCGCGTCCCTCCGGCTCGCCGCGGGAGACCTCGCGGCCGTCGGCAGGATCGCGGCGCTCGACTTCGCCGAGGGCGACGCCCTCGCGGTCGGCATCGAGCTCGAGACCGAGGCGTAGCGCCGCTCCCGGGAGGCGGGAACCGTCCCGTCTCCCTCCCCACCGTCGAGAGGACCCCTCCCATGCAGCTCGGAACCCGCTGGTCGGTCGGCCAGGTGCCGCCGCAGACCCTCCCCGAGATCGTCGTCACCGCCGTCGGCGACGTCGAGGGCGAGCTCGCCGCGGCCGGCACGGCGACCGCCGACTGGCGCTGGACGCTCACCTGGCTCGAGGGCAGGCCCGTCCTCGAACTCGACGACGGCACGACGATCACCTACCGTCCCGACGAGGACGCTGCCTACATCACGCAGCCGCAGGGCCGCGTGGAGGGCGAGGACGACGACGACTGGGGCTGACGCCCCTTCGCGGCGCGGTCGCCGAGCCCGGTGAGCGCGCGCGTCCTGCGATCCTGAGCCGGAGCCCTCTCCCCCGCTCGAGCTCTAGGCTCGCAGGATGAGCGCTCCCGATCCCGTCGCCGTCCTGCTCGAGCCGAGCGGACTCCCCCACGGGCTCCCCGACTTCGCCGCCGTCGACCCCGAGGCCTACCGCCCGGCGTTCCTCGAGGCCCTCCGCCGGCACCGCGCCGAGATCGACGCGATCACCGGCGCCTCCGAGCCGCCGACCGTCGAGAACACCCTCGTCGCCCTCGAGCGGGCGGGCCGCGAGCTGCGCCGGGTGAGCGCCGTCTTCTTCACCGTCGCCGCCTCCGACCGCACTCCGCTCACCGACGCTCTGGAGGCCGAGCTCGCTCCGCTGCTCTCGGCCCACAGCGATGCGATCAGCCTCGACCCGCGCCTGTTCGCCCGGCTCCGCGCTCTCGCCGAGCAGTCGACGGAGCTCGACCTCGACGCCGAGACGGCCTACCTCCTCGAGCGGAGGATCACCGGGTTCGAGCGCTCCGGTGCGCTCCTCGACGACGCGGGGAAGGCACGGCTCGGCGAGCTGAACGAGCAGCTGTCGACCCTGACCACGCGCTTCGAGAAGGATCTGCTCGCCGAGTCGAACGACCGGGCGGTCCTCCTCGAGGACGTCGCCGGCCTCGACGGGCTCGACGAGTCCGACGTCTCGGTCGCCGCGCGCGCCGCCGCCGACCGCGGCGTCGACGGCTGGCTGATCACCCTGCCCCTCTACTCCGGCCACCCCTGGCTCGCGCGTCTGCGCGACCGCGGCGTCCGCGAGCGCGTCCTGCGCGCCTCTGTCGGCCGCGGTGCGGAAGGCGGGCCGCACGACACCACCGCGACCCTGCAGCAGATCGTCGCGCTGCGGGCCGAGCGCGCAGCTCTGCTGGGCGCGGCCTCGCATGCCGAGTTCGTGATCTCGGGCCAGACCGCGGGCTCGCCGGAGCGCGTCCTGTCGCTGCTGCGCGAGCTCGCCGCTCCCGCCGCCCGGAACGCGAGGATCGAGCTCGAGCGGATGCAGGCCTCCGCCGACGCCGAGCACGACGCCGCCGAAGCGCCGCGCTTCACGATCGAGGCGTGGGACCGCGCCTACTACGAGGAGCGCGTGCGGTCGGAGAGCTACTCCGTCGACTCCAGCGCACTGCGTCCCTTCTTCGAGCTGGAGCGGGTGCTCCGGCACGGCGTGTTCGCCGCCGCCACCGGTCTCTACGGCGTCCGCTTCTCGGAGCGGAGCGACCTGGCCGGCTACAGCGAGCACGTCCGCGTGTTCGAGGTGCACGAGGAGGACGGGACGCCGCTGGGCCTGTTCCTGCTCGATCCCTTCACCCGCGACTCGAAGCGCGGCGGGGCGTGGATGAACTCCCTCTCCAGCCGCACCTCGCTGCTCGGCGACTCCGCCGTCGTCGTGAACAACCTGAACCTGTCGGCTCCGGGCCCGGGTGAGCCCGCCCTTCTCAGCCTCGACGAGGTGGAGACGCTCTTCCACGAGTTCGGGCACGCCCTGCACGGCCTGTTCGCGAGCACGCGGTACCCGCGCTTCGCCGGTACCGCGGTGTTCCGGGACTTCGTCGAGTTCCCGAGCCAGGTGAACGAGACGTGGGTGCGCCGCCCCGGGCTCCTCGCCGAGTACGCCCGCCACGTCGAGACCGGCGAGGCCCTGCCCGCGGGGACCGTCGAGCGCCTCGAGGCGTCCGCGCTGTGGGGCGAGGGCTTCGCGACGAGCGAGTACCTGGCGTCCGCCCTGCTCGACCTCGCCTGGCACTCCCTGCCGGCCCCGGTCGAGCCGCGCGACGCGGCCGCCTTCGAGCGCGACGTGCTCGACGGCGCGGGCCTCCTCCTTCCCGCCGTGCCGCCCCGCTACCGCAGCACGTACTTCGCGCACGTCTTCTCCGGCGGCTACTCCGCGGGCTACTACTCCTACATCTGGAGCGAGATCCTCGACGCGGACACGGTCGAGTGGTTCGAGGAGAACGGCGGCCTCGACCGCTCGGCGGGCGAGCGCTTCCGCCGCGGGGTGCTCGAGCTCGGCGGCTCCCGCGATCCGCTCGACGCGTACCGCGCTTTCCGCGGGCGGGATGCGCGGACCGAGCCGCTGCTCGCGCGCCGCGGCCTCCTCTAGCGGCGCCGGGGGACGAGCCAGGCGAGGAGGACGAGTCCCACGACCAGGCCCCAGAAGGCCGAGCCGATCCCCGCGATGGTCGTGCCGGAGGCGGTGACCAGGAGCGTCGCCGCCGCCGGCAGCCGCAGCCGCGCGTCCTCCACGGCGGCCTGCACCGCCGACACGAACACGCCCAGCAGCGCCAGACCGGCGACCGCCTCGATCAGCAGCGGGCTCGCGGAGGACACCAGCGCGGCGGCCGCTCCGGCGAACACGCCCAGCACGAGGTAGGAGGCGCCCGCCGAGACCGAGGCGACCCAGCGCTGCTCCGGCCGGGGCGAGGCCTCGGGACCCGCGGTCAGCGCGGCGCTGAGCGCGGCGTAGTTGATCGGCACTCCGCCGAAGACCGCCGAGACCCCGGAGAGAGCGCCCGTCGAGACGATCCCGGGACGCGAGTGGGCCGCGAAGCCGAAGCTCGACAGCACCGCGATGCCCGGGATGTTCTGCCCCGCCATGGTGACCACGTAGAGCGGCAGGCCGATCCCGACCATCGCTCCGATCTCGAACACCGGCGCGACGAACTGCGGCACGGGGAGCAGCGGTGCACCGGCGAGTGCCGCGCCGTCCGTCACGACCAGCAGCACGATCGCCAGAGTGATCGCGGCCGGCACCGCCCAGCGGGGCAGGAGCCGCAGGAGCAGCAGCCAGAGCAGGATCACCGGCAGGGCGAGTAAGGGGATCTCGACCGCCGCGCGCACCGGCGCCAGGACGAGCGGGAACAGGATGCCCGCGAGCATGGCGTTCGCGAGCGGCCGCGGGATGCGCGCGACGAGCCTCCCGAGCGCCGGCCACAGCCCGGTGACCACCAGCAGAGCGGAGGCGACCAGGAACGCTCCGACCGCGCGGTCGAAGCCACCGGGGAGCGTCGCGGTCGCGGCCAGCAGGGCGGCGCCCGGCGTGCTCCAGGCGAAGGTCATCGGCACGCGGTAGCGGATGCTCAGCGCGATGCAGAGGACTCCCTGCAGCACGCAGACGGCGAGGAGGCCCGAGGCTGCCTGTGCGTCGGTCGCGCCCACCGCGACCACCCCGGCGAGCACGATCGCGAATGAGCTCGAGAAGCCGGTCAGGGCGGCGACGATCCCGGCGAGCAGCGGCTGGACGATGGCGGAGCCTCCCGGGGGATCGACCGGCACCGAGGCGACCGGACGCGCCGTCGGCACGCTCCGCCAGGTTAGGGAAGCGGCAGCGCCTCGCCCGACGATCCGCCGGGCCAATCGCGGTGAACTGGCAGAGCGGGGCGGGGAGCGACTAGGCGCTCTTCTCCTGACGGCGGGGAGCGTGGGGGACGATCGTCGGGGCCGCGTTGTCGAGCACCGCGGCGCGGGTGACGACGACCCGAGCCACCTCGTCCGAGGAGGGCACCTCGAACATGATCGGGCCGAGCACCTCCTCGAGGATCGCGCGCAGTCCGCGGGCGCCGGTCTGGCGGAGGACCGCCAGGTCAGCGATGGCCTCGAGAGCGCCCCGGTCGAACTCGAGCTCGACGCCGTCGATCTCGAACATCCGCTGGTACTGCTTCACGAGCGCGTTGCGCGGCTCGGTGAGGATCTGCATGAGCGCGACCTGGTCCAGCTGCGTGACCGTCGTGACGACGGGGAGGCGCCCGATGAACTCGGGGATCAGCCCGAACTTGTGCAGGTCCTCCGGGAGGACCTCGCTGAAGATGTTGATCTCGTCTTCCTTGTTGTGCAGCGGGGCGCCGAAGCCGATGCCGCGCTTACCCGCCCGCGACGAGATGATGTCCTCGAGTCCGGCGAAGGCGCCGGCGACGATGAAGAGGACGTTCGTCGTGTCGATCTGGATGAACTCCTGGTGCGGGTGCTTCCGCCCGCCCTGCGGGGGCACGGAGGCGACGGTGCCCTCGAGGATCTTGAGCAGCGCCTGCTGCACTCCCTCGCCCGAGACGTCGCGCGTGATCGAGGGGTTCTCGGCCTTCCGCGCGATCTTGTCGACCTCGTCGATGTAGATGATGCCGGTCTCGGCACGCTTGACGTCGTAATCGGCGGCCTGGATGAGCTTGAGGAGGATGTTCTCGACGTCCTCGCCGACGTAGCCCGCCTCGGTGAGGGCCGTGGCGTCCGCGACGGCGAAAGGCACGTTGAGGCGCTTCGCGAGGGTCTGGGCGAGGTAGGTCTTCCCGCAGCCCGTGGGGCCGATGAGCAGGATGTTGCTCTTGGCGATCTCGACCTCGTCGTGGATCGCGTCGGCGGCGGTGATGGTGTTGCGGGCGCGCACGCGCTTGTAGTGGTTGTACACGGCGACGGCGAGGGCCTTCTTGGCCTGCTCCTGCCCGATCACGTACTCCTCGAGGAAGCCGAAGATCTCCTTCGGCTTCGGGAGGTCGAACTCGTGGCTCGTCTCCTCGCTCGACTCGGAGAGGCGCTCCTCGATGATCTCGTTGCAGAGCTCGACGCACTCGTCGCAGATGTAGACGCCCGGTCCCGCGATGAGCTGCTGGACCTGCTTCTGGCTCTTGCCGCAGAAGGAGCACTTCAGCAGGTCGGCGCTTTCGCCAATACGTGCCACGGGGATGCCCCACTTCCTTGTCGTGCGTCTGTCGTGCGTCGGTCGGTCGTGCAACGGAGCCCGGAGCTCCGGCCGGTGCGAGCGGGACGAGCCCCCTGACACTGCTCCGAGCCTAGCCGCTGAGCCGCGAGGGCTCGGCAGGCGGGCCGGATTCGCCGTGCCTTGCGCCTCGTGTGGCGCTTTGCTACGGCGACGGAGGACGCAGAGAGGGGCCGGGCGGCGGATCGCTCCGCCACCCGGCCCCTCCTGGACGCCCTACGCCGTGAGAGCCGGGAGGCTCTTGCGGCTGGTGAGCACCTGGTCGATCAGCCCGTACTCGAGCGCGTCGCTCGCGCCGAGGATCTTGTCGCGGTCGATGTCCTTCTTGACCTGCTCGATCGAGCGGTTCGAGTGGTGCGACAGCGTCTCCTCGAGCCACTCGCGCATGCGCATGATCTCGGCGGCCTGGATCTCGATGTCCGAGGCCTGGCCCCCGCCCTGCTGCACGGCGGGCTGGTGGATGAGGATGCGCGCGTTCGGCAGCGCGAGGCGCTTGCCCGGCGTTCCCGCGGCGGTGAGCACGGCGGCGGCCGAGGCGGCCTGGCCGAGCACGACCGTCTGGATGTGCGGGCGGATGTACTGCATCGTGTCGTAGATCGCCGTCATCGCGGTGAAGGATCCACCGGGCGAGTTGATGTACATGACGATGTCGCGGTCCGGGTCCTGGCTCTCGAGCACGAGGAGCTGGGCCATGATGTCGTCCGCGGAGGCGTCGTCGACCTGGACGCCGAGGAAGATGATGCGGTCCTCGAAGAGCTTGGCGTACGGGTCCTGGCGCTTGTAGCCGTAGGCCGTGCGCTCCTCGAACGTGGGGAGGATGTAGCGCGAGGACGGTGCGGCTCCGGAGCCGAACGCCGTTCCGCCGAAGGTGGGTGTGGTCATTGTCTGTTCCTGATCTCTCGGCGCGTTCGCTGGACTACTCGTCGATGGCGGTTCCGCCACCGCCGGCCACGTCGGTCGCCGACGAGCGGATGTGGTCGACGAAGCCGTAGGCGAGGGCCTCCTCGGCGCTGAACCAGCGGTCGCGGTCGCCGTCCTCGTTGACCTGCTCGACGGTCTTGCCGGTCGCCTTGGCGGTGATCTCGGCGAGGCGCTTCTTCATGTCGAGGATGAGCTGCGCCTGGGTCTGGATGTCGGAGGCCGTGCCGCCGAAGCCGCCGTGCGGCTGGTGGAGGAGCACTCGCGCGTTCGGGGTGATGTAGCGCTTGCCCTGGGTTCCGGCGGTGAGGAGCAGCTGGCCCATGGAGGCCGCCATCCCGATGCCCACGGTCACGATGTCGTTCGGGACGAACTGCATCGTGTCGTAGATCGCCATGCCCGCGGTGATGGAGCCGCCGGGCGAGTTGATGTAGAGGTAGATGTCCCGCTCGGAGTCCTCGGCTGCCAGGAGCAGGAGCTTCGCGGCGATCTCGTTCGCGTTCTCGTCGCGCACCTCGGAACCGAGCCAGATGATCCGGTCCTTGAGCAGGCGGTCGAAAACACTGTTGGGCATAACCATGTCGGCCATGTATTGCTCCGTTTCAGTTGTCGCTTCGGAGGCGAATCTATCGGACGCCGCCAGGCCGATCCGGCCGTGTTCGCCCGGGGCGGAGCGGGAGTCGCCCGTGTTCGCCCGGGGCGGACCGGAGCCCCGCAACGAGAGGAGCCGCCCTCCGACGGATCGGGGGGCGGCTCCTGACGTGCTCGCGGGGACTACTCCGCGGCCGGGGTCTCCTCGGCGGGAGCGGCGGCCTTCTTCTTGGCCGGCGCGCGCTTCTTCTTGGGGGCCGGGGCGGGCTCCTCCTCGGCGGCGGGCTCCTCGGCGACGGGCTCCGCGGGGACCTCGGCGTCGGCGGCGGCCTGAGCCTCCTCCACGACCTCGGTCTCGTCCGAGGCGACGGCCTCGTCGGAGGCCTCGACGGCCTCGTCGTCACCGGGGACCGCGGTGAACGCGGTCAGGTCGACGGCGTTGCCCTCGGTGTCGGTGACCTTCGCCTTGCCGAGGACGATCGCGAGCGCCTTGTTGCGGGCGACCTCGCCGACCATCTGGCCGATCTGGTTGTTCTCGGACAGGATCTTGATGAACTCGTTCGGCTCCATGCCGTACTGCGCCGCACCCTGGATGAGGTACTGCGTGAGCTCGTCCTGGCTGACCTGGACCTTCTCCTGCTCGACGACGTGGTCGAGGAGGATCTGCGTCTTGAAGGTCTTCTCGCTGGCCTCCTTGACCTCGGCGCGGTGCTCGTCGTCCTCGAGGCGGTTCTCGCCCTCGAGGTGGCGGTGCACCTCGTCCTCGACGAGACCGGCGGGCACGGGCACCTCGACGAGGGCGAGCAGCGCCTCGACGAGCTTCTCGCGGGCCTCGCCGCCCTGGCCGAAGGTCTTCTGCTGAGCGGCCTGCTCCTTGAGCGACTCGCGCAGCTCAGCGATGGTGTCGAACTCGCTGGCGATCTGCGCGAAGTCGTCGTCGGCCTCGGGGAGCTCGCGCTCCTTGACGGCGGTGAGCGCGACGGCGATCTCGGCCTGCTCGCCGGCGTGGTCGCCGCCGAGCAGCGGAGCGGTGAACGTGGTGCTCTCGCCCGCGGTGAGCGAGTCGAGCGCCTCGTCGATGCCCTCGATCAGCTCGCCCGAGCCGAGCTCGTACGAGATGGCGTTGGCGGTGTCGACCTCGACGCCGTCGATGGAGGCGACCAGGTCGATCTGCGCGAAGTCGCCGGTCTTCGCCGGGCGGTCCACGGTGACCAGGGTGCCGAAGCGGCTGCGGAGCTTGTCCAGCTCGGCGTCGACGTCGGCGTCGGTGACCTCGGCCGCCTCGACGGTGAGCTCGATGCCGTCGTAGTCCGGGACGGTGATCTCGGGGCGCACGTCGACCTCGATGGCGAGCTCGAGGTCGCCGGTGAAGTCCTTGTCGCTCGGCCAGGCGACGATGTCGGCCTGCGGGCGGCCCAGGGGGCGGACCTCGGTCTCGCGGACGGCCTCGCGGTAGAAGCCGTCGAGGCCCTCGTTGACCGCGTGCTCGAGCACCGCGGCCTTGCCGACGCGCTGGTCGACGATGGCGGGCGGGACCTTGCCCTTGCGGAAGCCGGGGACGTTGATCTGCTCGGCGATGTGGCCGTAGGCGTGCGTGATGCTGGGGCCGAGCTCGTCCGGGGTGACCGAAATCGCGAGCTTCACGCGGGTCGGGCTCAGCTGTTCTACCGTGGTCTTCACGTGAGGGGATCTCCTGTGCTGGTTGGTGTCGGCGCCGGATGACGGTCGTCACGGGTCGATGTCGTCACGATGAGTACTCGTGGTCGGGGCGACAGGATTCGAACCTGCGACCTCCCGCTCCCAAAGCGGGCGCTCTAGCCAAGCTGAGCTACGCCCCGGATGCGCGGGCCTGGGCACCGTGCGTGAGACTCTCGTCGAGCCGTCCCCGCACGTGCGCTTGCGCGACACGCCGAAATGGCCTTCGCAAGTGTACTGCACCCCGGCAGCGGCGACCGGAACCGCGCGGCGGAGGACGACCGGGGTGTCCACGGTGCTCGCGCGATGTACTACGCTGTCCTGGTGCCCGGTCGAGAGACCCGGTCGCACCGGTTCGCGGTCGTCAGACCAGCGATTCGGGGCTGTAGCTTAGTGGTAAAGCCTCTGTCTTCCAAACAGATGATGCGAGTTCGATTCTCGTCAGCCCCTCTCCTCTCGAAGAGCCCCGGACGTCCGGGGCTCTTCGTCGTTCCGAGGCGTTCCGGGCGTGCTCAGCCGACCGCGCCGCGGTGGTCCTCCGTCAGGGCGAGGTACGAGGCGGCGTTCCGGCGGATGCCCTCGCGCTCCTCCTCCGTCAGCTCCCGCCGGACCCTCCCGGGGACGCCCGCCACCAGCGAGCCCGGCGGGACGACCGTCCCCTCGAGGACGACGGCGCCTGCGGCGATCAGCGAGCCGGTGCCGACGACGGCCCCGTTCAGGACGGTCGCGCTCATGCCGACCAGCACGTCGTCCTCGAGGGTGCAGCCGTGCAGCACCGCGTTGTGCCCGACCGAGACTCCGGCGCCGATGACCGCGTCGTAGTCGGCGTCGACGTGGACGACGACGCCGTCCTGGAGGTTGCTGCCGGCGCCGAGCTCGATCCGCGCGTGCTCGGCGCGCAGGACGGCGCCGTACCAGACGCTCGCCCGCTCCCCCAGGCGCACGGAGCCGATCACGGTGGCGCCCGGAGCGACCCACGCGGTGTCGGCGATCTCCGGGGCGCGTCCCCCGGTCAGGGCGAGGACGCGGGCGCCCTCCGCAGGACTCGACGGCATCGGGTTCTCCTCTTCTCCGGTGGTCATCGCCCGGCGCGCAGGAAGGCGAGGACCGCCAGCACCCGCCGGTGGTCGGAGCCCGAGTCCTCGAGCCCGAGCTTCTGGAAGATCGCGGTCACGTTCTTCTCCACGGCGCCCACGCCGACGAAGAGAGCGGAGGCGATGCCCGCGTTCGTGCGCCCCTGGGCCATCTGCTCCAGCACCTCCCGCTCCCGCGGGGTCAGCGAGGCGAGCGGGTCGCGGTTGCGCTGCAGGAGCGAGGCGACGACCTGCGGGTCGAGGACGGTTCCGCCCGCCGCGACGCGCTCGACGGCGTCGCGCAGCTCCTCCACGGAGGCGACCCGGTCCTTCAGGAGGTAGCCGAGTCCGCCGTCGCCGGAGCCGAGCAGCTCCTGCGCGTAGGTGACCTCGACGTACTGGCTGAGCAGCAGGACCGACACCTGCGGGTAGCGCCGGCGGATCTCCAGCGCCCCGCGGACGCCCTCGTCGCGGAAGGTCGGCGGCATCCGGACGTCGAGCACGGCGACGTCGACGCCGGCCGGGTCCCGCGCCAGATCGGCGAGCAGGGCGTCCGCGTCCCCGAAGGCGCCGACGGAGGCGAACCCCGCGTCCTCGAAGAGGCGGACCAGGCCCTCGCGCAGGAGGACCGAGTCCTCGGCGATGGCGACGCGGATCACGGGCACGCCCTCAGGATAGGGCGGCCGGGCGGTAGGGGACGTGCACCCCGACCGTGGTCGGCCCGCCGACCGGCGACTCCACGCTCAGGATCCCGCGCAGGCCCCGGACGCGCCCGCCGACCCCCTCGAGACCGTGACCGGCGACCGGCGACGCCCCGCCGACTCCGTCGTCGACCACCCAGGCGTCGAGCCAGCGCTCCCCCGGAGTGCCGGAGTCGCGGGTGTCGAGATGCACCCGCACCGATCGGGCACCGGAGTGCTTGGAGACGTTGGCGAGCAGCTCGGCGACGACGAAGTAGACGCTGCGCTCGACCTCGGGCGGCACGTCCGCCACGGGGTGCTCGGTGAGGACCTCGACCGGCACCGGGCTGAGCTCGGCGAGCGAGTGCACCGCCGCCTCGAAGCCCCGGTCCTGCAGGATCGGCGGCGCCACGCCGCGGGAGAGGGCGCGCAGCTCGTCGAGCGCGGCGCGCACGTGCTCGCGAGCCTCGTCGACCAGGCGGGCGGCGGACTCCGGGTCGGCGGCGAGTCGATTGCGTGCCGAGGCCAGGTCCATCTGGACCCGGATCAGGCGCTGCTGCGGGCCGTCGTGGATGTCGCGCTCGAGCCGGCGCAGCGCGCGGTCCTCGGCGGCGACGGCTGCGCCGCGGGAGGCGCTCAGCTCGGCGACCTCGCGCTGGAGCGCCTCCGACTCCCACGGGCCGAGCAGGAGACGGTCGACCAGCCAGTGCAGGAGGGAGAGACCGCGGGTGGCGAACGGCAGGGTCGAGACGAAGAGGACGGTCGTGGCGACCGTCGCCGCGGCGACCAGTCCCGCCGGAGGCTGCGGGGCGCCCAGCAGAGCTGCTCCGCTCTCGGCCAGCAGGCGGGCCGGACCGGGGGCCCCCGTGAGCGCGGCGGCCACCGTGCCCGGGCCCGCCCAGGTCCACAGCGCCAGGAGCAGTCCTGACAGCAGCGCGAGCACCGGAGCCACGACGAGCGTGTGCAGGAGAGCGAGCCAGTAGTGCCCGTCGATCACCGGACCGTAGAGGGCGAAGGTCGACGGAGTGACGGAGGAGGGCGGTCGCCGCCACTGCGGCCGGGGGACGGCGGGCCGTCCGGCCAGCACGTCGAGGCCGACGGCGGCCCGCGAGAAGAAGCGCGCCGTGTAGAGGGCGGCAGGCAGGAACACCAGGCCGATCAGGACTCCGACGAGCCCGAGCGCGACGGCCAGCGCGACGCCGGCGCAGAAGGCGCCGAGGAGCGCGACCGGGATCGCGGCCACCAGCGCGAGCACCTCCCGGGGCAGTCCGCGCCAGAGCCGGAGGTAGGCGCGCGAGGCCTCGCCGAGGGCCGTCGATGCTCCGCTCATCCGCGCCTCCTGTCCGCTCCCGCCGCCGCCGCGACCCGGTCGAGCGTACCGGCGGCACGGCTCCGGGCACCCGGGGGGAAGCCCCCGTGACGCCCCTCCGCGACCGAGGTGAGCCTGTCCTTCACCGGACTGAGCCGAGCCTGCGCTTCCTTGCGGCGCCGAGGGATCTGCGTACTGTTGACGATCAGTCACCCCCTCTTGAAAGGACCAGACGATGTCCACCACGTCCGTCACGTCGCTCACCTCGTCGAACCCGGATGTCGCATCCGGAGTCGCCCAGTTCCTCAGCCCCGTCGTCGTCGAGATGACCGCGCTCGCCGTCAACGGCAAGCAGGCGCACTGGCACGTCCGCGGCGCCAACTTCATCGGCGTCCACGAGCTGCTCGACGCGATCGTCGGCCGCGCCATCGAGTGGGCCGACCTCGCCGCGGAGCGCGTCGTCGCCCTCGGCCTCCCGGTCGACGCCCGCATCCAGACCGTCGCCTCGGCGACGCGGTCCGAACCCCTCACCCCCGGCTTCCAGCGCTCCGAGAACGCGATCGTCGAGATCATCCGCCAGATGGACGTCGCCATCGCGACCGTCAACACGGCGATCGCCGAGCTCGCCGAGATCGACGCGAGCAGCCAGGACGTCGCGATCGAGATCGGCCGCGGCCTCGAGAAGGACCGCTGGTTCCTCTTCGCCCACGTCAGCGAGAGCTGAGCACCACGCCTCGACCGGCCCGCGGATCCTCGGATCCCGCGGGCCGTCGTCGTTCCCCGGCCCGTCCGCGCGATCCGGAGCAGCCGGAGTCGCGACGGGCGCGGGTCAGCCGCCGTGCGTGAAGCGGCCCGCCAGGAGGGTCGCGGCGACCGGCATGGATCGGAGGGCTCCCGCGTCGGCGGCGAGCGGATCGCGGTCGACCACCACCAGATCGGCGGGATCGCCGGCCGCGGGCGTGAGCCGGCGCACCCGGGTCGAGGCGACGATCGCCTCCTCGACGCTCACCCGCTGCTCCGGATGCCAGGGCTCGTCGCCGGGCAGCGCCCGCGCGACCGCGGCCGAGATCGCGACCCACGGGTCGAGCGGAGCGACCGGAGCGTCCGAGCCGAGCACCACGCGGGCCCCGGAGTCGAGCAGCGAGCGCAGCGGGAACGCCCGGCCGGTGCGTCCCGGCCAGTACCGCTCCGCCACCTCGCGGTCGTCGAGCGCGTGCGCGGGCTGCACTCCGGCCTCCACGCCGAGCGCGGCGAACCGCGGAAGGTCGGTCTCCGCGAGTAGCTGAGCGTGCTCGATCCGGCCCCCGCCGACCCGGCCGAGCGCGTCCAGAGCCAGCGTCGCCGCGGCGTCTCCGATCGCGTGCACGGTGGAGCGGATGCCCCCGGCGGCCGCGCGGGCGAGCAGCTCGTCCAGCTCGGCGGGCTCCACGGTGAGGACGCCGTAGCCGTCGTGGTCGGCGTACGGGTGGGCGCAGTAGGCGGTCCTCGTGTTGAGGGAGCCGTCGATCAGGACCTTCAGCGGGCCCATCCGCAGCAGGCCGTCACCGCCGTCGAGCTCGTCGCCCGTGCGCAGTCCCTCCGCGAGGGCGCGTTCGAGGTGGTCGCGGTAGACGCCGGTGTCGACGCGGAGGGAGCGGGTTCCGCCGTCGACGCGACGGGGCCAGTCCCCCGCGTTCCAGCGCATCTCGAGGTCGACGACGCCGACCACCCCGCGGGCCGCAGCCCGCCGGGCCGCCGCGTCGGCGAGCGCGTCGAGCTCGTCGTCGCCGAGGGCGCCGAGTGCGGTGACGAGCTCGAAGCAGGCGTCCTCGCGCAGCAGCTCGGGCTCGGGAGCGACGGCGTAGCGCCGGTACGCGGCGGAGTTCAGCCAGGCGCAGTGCAGGTCGCCGCTGATCAGCACGACGGGCCGTTCCGGAGAGACCTCGTCCAGGAGCGCGGTCGTGGGCGGCTCCGGCCAGAGGCCGTCGCGGAAGCCGAAGCCGATCAGCGTGCCGGTACCGGGCTCCTCCGCCAGGCGACGTCGGACCGCGTCCGCCGTTCCGCGGGCCGAGTCCGCCGACGAGACATCCAGGCGCGGGGCCGTCATCGCCCACTGGGAGAAGTGGACGTGCTCGTCCCAGAGGCCGGGGAGCACCCAGCGCCCGTCGAGGTCGCGCACCTCGTCGCCCGGGGCGGCGGCGGCGTCCGGTCCGACCGCTTCCACGCGGCCGTCGCGCAGGAGCACGGCACCGGGTCGGGACGAGCCGAGGAGGCGGGCGCCCCGGAGCAGGAGACCGCCGGTCATCGGGCGGCCTCGCGGAGCGCGGGGCGGACGGCTCGGCGGGCGCGGGACCGGGCCGGCGTCTCTCCACCGGCGCTCACGACTGGCACACCGGGCACCAGTAGAGCTTGCGCGCGCCGATCTCCTCGAGCAGCACGTTCGTGCCGCAGACGCGGCAGGGCAGACCCTCGCGCTTGTAGACGTAGTTGCGCTCGGCGCGGCTGCGGACGGCTTTCGAGCGCTCGGTCTTCGTCAGGCCGCGGCGCGTGATCATCATCCCGGTCCGGATGCCGTCCTCGAGCAGGTCCGCCCAGTCCCGCCACAGCTCCTGTGCGAGCTCCAGCGGCACCTGCTTGCCGGGAGTGTGCGGGTCGAGGCCGGCGCGGTAGAGCAGCTCCGCGCGGTAGATGTTGCCGATGCCGCTGACCACGGACTGGTCCATCAGCACCAGCCCGACCGGCGTCGCCGTCCTGCGGAGCCGGTTCACGAAGCGGTCGCGCGCCTCGTCGGAGTCGTCGTCGGCCGGATCCGGACCGAGGCGGGCGAGGAGGGCCTCCACCTGGGCGGGGTCCATCACCTCGCAGGCGGTGGGGCCGCGCAGGTCGGCGACGGTCTCGTCCGTCATGATGCGCACGCGCACCGCGCCCACGGGCGGCGGCGGGAACTCGTCGAGATCGGAGTCGGTCTCGTGCTCCGTCTCGGAGAGGCGCACGGCGCGGCGGCGCCGGGGAGCGCCGATGCTGCTGCCGGCCTTCCCGTCCGGGAACAGCGGCGAGACGTGCCCGAGGAAGTCCCACGCGCCGTAGAGGCCGAGGTGGACGTGCAGCGTCAGGTCGCCCTCGAAGCGCAGCAGCAGGTGCTTGCCGACGGCCGTGGACTCGAGGACCTCGCGCCCGTCGAGGAGCGCGGCTCCCTCGGTGAAGCGGCCCTGGGGGCTGCTGGTCGCGACGCGGTGCCCGACGACGTCGCGCTCGAACTGCAGGGCGATCCGGTGGACGGAGTGCCCCTCGGGCACTCAGCGCTCCTTCGCGGCAGAGTCGACGACCCGGCCGGCGATGTCGCCGGTGGCCTCGTACTCGGCGAGCTGCGCGATGCGGCGCACGTGCCGCTCCTCGAAGGTGAAGGGCTCGGCGACGAACGCGTCGATGAAGCCGGTGGCCTCCTCGACGGAGTGCTGGCGGGCCCCGATCGAGATGACGTTCGCGTCGTTGTGCTGGCGGGCCAGAACGGCGGTGCTCAGGTTCCACACGAGCGCCGCGCGCACGCCCGCGACCTTGTTCGCCGCGATCTGCTCGCCGTTGCCCGAGCCGCCGAAGACGACGCCGAGGGCCTCGACCCCCGCCTCCTGATCGCGGACGACCGCGGCGGCGGCATTGATGCAGAAGGACGGGTAGTCGTCCAGCGGGTCGTAGGACGTGGGGCCGTGATCGATCACGTCGTGACCGGCGGCGCCGAGGTGCTCGATCAGGTGACGGCTGAAGTCCAGCCCTGCGTGGTCCGTGGCGATGTGGATGCGCAAGAGAAGTCCTCCGGAAGAGCCGTCTGGGGCCCGCGGTGCCCGGGCCGGGAGCCAGAGTACCGCGGGTCGGCTCAGTCGAACTGCGGGTCGCGGGTCCGCGAGCGCTTGAGCTCGAAGAAGCCGTCGAAGGAGGCGGCGGCGACGATGCCGTCCCAGAGGGTCAGCGCCTGCTCGCCCCTCGGGATCGGCGAGATGACGGGGCCGAAGAAAGCGACGTCGCCGATCGCGATGACCGGGGTGCCGACGTCCTGGCCGACCCGCTCGATCCCGTCGAAGTGGGAGGCGCGCATCGGCTCGTCGTACTCGTCCGAGTCGGCGTGGGCGGCGAGCTCCGCGGGCAGGCCGAGCTCGGCGAGCGACTCGGCGATCACCGCGTCGACGTCGGTGCGTCCGCCCGGGTGGATCCGGGTGCCGAGCGCGTCGTAGAGCGGCTTCACGTGCTCGCGGCCCTCGCGCTCGGCGACGGCGGCGACCAGGCGCGTGTAGCGCAGCGCGCGCGGGAGGAAGGCGCGGTACGAGTCGTCCACGTCCTTGTCCTCGTTGAGGACGGCGAGGCTCATGATGTGCCACTGCACGTCGAGGTCGCGCGCGGGGGTCACCTCGTCCACGAATCGCGAGGTCATCCAGGCCCACGGGCAGGAGGGGTCGAACCAGAAGTCCACAGAGGTCATGGGGACACGCTACGCCGCTCGCCGGGGCCGCGTCCGCGGTCCCCGGCGGCTCCGCAGGATCGGCGCCGCGGGGCTCCACGGCCGGTCCCGGCAGCTCTAGGGTGGATCGGCGGCGCCCGCACCCCGGCGCCCGCGGCAGCGCCCGAGACGAACGGATGGAGCACCCCCGTGCCAGGAGACAACCTCACCCGGAGCGAGGCGCAGGAGCGCGCCTCGCTGATCCGGATCCACGACTACGACATCGCCCTCGACCTGACCCGGGGAGCCGAGACCTTCCTCAGCACGACCACGGTGCGCTTCTCCGCCACCGAGGGCGCCTCGAGCTTCATCGACGCCGTCACGGGCACGGTCCACTCCGTCACCCTCAACGGCGTGGAGCTCGACCCCGCCGACGTCGCCGACGGCGTCCGGATCCGCCTCGACTCCCTGGCCGCGGACAACGAGCTCACCGTCGTCGCCGACATGCTCTACACCAACACGGGCGAGGGCCTGCACCGCTTCGTCGACCCCGTCGACGGCGAGGTGTACCTGTACTCGCAGTTCGAGGTGCCCGACTCCCGCCGCGTCTTCGCGGTGTTCGAGCAGCCGGACCTCAAGGCCGAGTTCCGCTTCACAGTCACCGCGCCCGCGCAGTGGCAGGTCGTGTCGAACCAGCCCGCTCCCGAGCCGGTCCCGGCGGGCGAGGGGATCGCGACCTGGAGCTTCGAGCCCACCCCGCGCATCTCCTCCTACATCACGGCCCTCGTCGCCGGACCCTACGTGGTCGAGACCGACTCGCTCGTCTCCTCCGACGGCCGCACCATCCCGCTGGGGGTCTTCGCGCGAGCCTCGCTCGCGCCGTTCCTCGACGCCGACTACGTGTTCGAGAAGACGAAGCAGGGCTTCGCCTTCTACGAGGAGAAGTTCGGCGTCCCGTACCCGTTCGCGAAGTACGACCAGCTGTTCGTCCCCGAGTTCAACGCCGGCGCGATGGAGAACGCGGGAGCGGTGACCTTCACCGAGACCTACGTGTTCCGCTCCAAGGTGACGGACGCGATCAAGGAGCGCCGGGTCGTCACGATCCTCCACGAGCTCGCCCACATGTGGTTCGGCGACCTGGTCACGATGAAGTGGTGGAACGATCTCTGGCTCAACGAGTCGTTCGCCGAGTACGCCTCCACCCTCGCCACCGCGGAGGCGACGGAGTGGACCGAGGCGTGGACCACCTTCGCCGCGATGGAGAAGAGCTGGGCCTACCGCCAGGACCAGCTGCCCTCGACCCACCCGATCGTCGCGACCATCAACGACCTCGAGGACGTCCAGGTCAACTTCGACGGCATCACCTACGCCAAGGGCGCCTCGGTGCTCAAGCAGCTCGTCGCGTGGGTCGGCGAGAAGGAGTTCCTCGCCGGCGTCCACGAGTACTTCGTCAAGCACGCCTTCTCGAACACGGAGCTGCGCGACCTGCTGGTCGAGCTGGAGGCCACCAGCGGGCGCGACCTCACCGAGTGGTCGGCGCAGTGGCTCGAGACGGCCGGCGTGAACACGCTCCGCCCCGAGATCGCGGTCGACGAGAGCGGAGCGATCGCGTCCTTCGCGATCCTGCAGACCGCGGTCGAGGAGTACCCGACGATCCGCCCGCACCGCCTGGCGATCGGCCTGTACGACTTCGAGGGCGAGCGCCTCGTCCGCGTCGACCGCCTCGAGCTGGACGTCGACGGGGAGCGCACCGAGGTGCCCGAGCTGATCGGCCGCACCCGTCCGGCGCTCGTGCTGCTCAACGACGACGACCTCGCCTACGCGAAGGTCCGCCTCGACGACGCCTCGCTCGCCGTGGCCGTCGAGCACCTCGCGAGCATCGACAGCCCCCTGGCCCGCTCGCTGGTCTGGGGCTCGGTCTGGGACTCGACCCGCGACGCCGAGTCGGCGCCGCGCGACTTCGTCCGCCTCGTCCTGGGCAACGTCGCGACCGAGACCGAGTCCACGACCCTGCGGACGGTGCTCAACCAGCTCGTCGCCACCGCCACCCAGTACGTCGCTCCGGAGTACCGGGCCGAGGTCGTCGAGGAGGCGGGCGATCAGCTGTGGACGCTCGCGCAGAGCGCCGAGCCGGGCAGCGACGCGCAGTTCCAGTTCGTGAAGTTCTTCGCCGCGATCGCGTCCACCCCGGCGCACCTCGAGGCCGTGCAGGCGCTGCTCGACGGCTCCACCGCCCTCGGCGGCCTCGACATCGACACCGACCTCGGCTGGGAGCTGCTGATCGCTCTCGTGGCCGGCGGGCGGGCCGGTGCGGACGACATCGACGCGGCGCTCGCCTCGGACAACACGGCGACCGGCCAGCAGTCGGCCGCGCACGCCCGTGCCGCACTGCCGACCGCGGAGGCGAAGCGCGCGGCGTGGGACTCCGTCACGGCCGACGACTCGGCACCGAACACGATCGTCCGCTCGACGGGCCTGGGCTTCCAGCGCGCCGCCGACCCGCGCCTGCTCGACGCGATGGTCTCGGTCTACTTCGACGCCCTCCGCACCCTCTGGGAGTCGAAGAGCTACAAGATCGCCGAGTACCTGGTCGTCGGCTTCTACCCGGCCGCCACGCCCTCGCAGGAGATCGTCGACGCCACCCGCGCCTGGCTCGACGCGAACCCGGAGGTCCCGGCGCTGCGCCGACTCGTGATCGAGAACCTGGCCGGCGTGGAGCGTGCGCTCCGCGCCCAGGAGCGCGACACCCGGGGCTGACAGTGAGCCGCCCGGTCCCCCGGCGCTCGGCGCTGCGGGACCGGGTGGCTCTCCCCGCTCCCGGCGCCTAGCGCTGCGGGACCGAGCGGCGCTCCGGCCCGTCATAGGCGGACAGCGGCCGGATGAGCGCGTTCGAGCCCCGCTGCTCGATCACGTGGGCCGTCCAGCCCACCACCCGCGCGGCGACGAACAGCGGAGTGAAGATCCCGGTGTCGAAGCCCATCAGCCGGTAGGCGGGGCCGGACGGGTAGTCGAGGTTCGGCAGGATGCCCGTCCGCTCGGCCATCGCCGCGGCCAGAGCGTCGTACAGCTCCATCATCTCGCCGGCCCCCTCGTGCTCGGCGAGCCGCCGGAGAGCGGCGTCCATGGTCGGCACCCGCGAGTCGCCCGACTTGTAGACCCGGTGGCCGAACCCCATGACCTTCCGGCGCTGTCCGAGAGCCTCGGCGAGCCACTCGCGGGACCGCCGGTCCGCCTCCGGTCCGGTGCCGACCTCGTCGAGCACGTGCAGTACGGCCTCGTTCGCCCCGCCGTGGAGCGGTCCCTTGAGCGCTCCCACGGCGGCGGTCACGGCGGAGTGGACGTCCGACAGCGTCGACGTCACGACGCGGGCCGTGAAGGTCGAGGCGTTGAAGGAGTGCTCGGCGTAGAGCACCAGCGAGACGCGGAACGCGTCGACGACGACCGGCTCCGGCACCTCGCCGAAGGTCGTCCAGAGGAAGTTCTCGGAGTAGTCGAGGTCGTCGCGCGGATCGATCGGCTCGAGGCCGCGCAGGCGGCGCTGAGCGTAGGCGACGATCGCCGGCAGTGCCGCCCAGAGCCGCACGGAGCGCTCCAGCACGGCCTCGGGAGCGTCGGCGTCCGGATCCTCCTCGAGCGCGCCCAGGACGCTCACCGCCGTCCGCACCACGTCCATCGGGTGCGCCGACAGCGGCAGCAGGTCGATCACGGTGCGCACCTCGGGGGCCAGGGCGCGGTGGGCCCGCTCCACTGCGGCCAGCCCGGCCGCCTCCTCCGGAGTGGGGAGCTCGCCGTGCCAGAGCAGCCAGGCCACGTCCTCGAACGAGGTCCCCGCCGCGAGCTCCTGCACGGGGTAGCCGCGGTAGAGCAGCGAGTTCGACGCCGGGTCGACCTTCGAGACGGCCGTCGTGTCGACGACGACCCCCACGAGTCCCTTGCGGATGTCCTGATCGGTCGTGCTCATCCTTCGCTCCTTCGCGAGAGGCGGGCGGCGGCGCCGGGGAGCGCCGCCGGTTCGTGCGGGTCGGCGCGCTCAGGCGCCGTAGTGGTCGGCGAGCGAGAAGTCGAAAACGCCCTCGTCGAAGCGGCTGTACGAGGCGTAGTCGAGGAGCTCGTAGAGCTCGGCGCGCGTCTGCATGGCCGGGACCTCCGAGCGGAGCGAGCCCTCCGCCTTGAGGGCGTCGAGTGCCCGCATCGCGGCGCCCATCGCGATCCGGAGCAGCGAGACCGGGTGGATCACGACGTTCACGCCGACGTCGGCGAGCTGCTGCGCGGTGAACAGCTCGCTCTTGCCGAACTCGGTCATGTTGGCGAGGATCGGCACGTCGATCGCGGCGCGCACGGCCTCGAACTCGGACAGGTCGCGCATCGCCTCGGGGAACACCGCGTCTGCTCCGGCGTCGACGAGGCGCTTGGCGCGGTCGATCGCGGCCGGCAGGCCGTCGAGGGCGCGGATGTCGGTGCGGGCCATGATCACCAGATCGGAGTCGCGGCGCGCGTCGACTGCCGCCGCGATCCTCCGCACCGAGGTCGCCTCGTCGACGACCGCCTTGCCGTCGAGGTGCCCGCAGCGCTTGGGGTTCACCTGGTCCTCGATGTGCAGCCCCGCGACTCCGGCGTCCTCGAGCATCTGCACCGTGCGAGCGACGTTCAGCGGCTCGCCGAAGCCGGTGTCCGCGTCGACGAGGACGGGCAGGTCGGTCAGGCGCGCGATCTGCTGCGAGCGGCCGGCCACCTCGCTGAGCGTGGTGAGCCCGATGTCCGGCAGCCCCAGCTCGGCCGAGAGCACGGCGCCCGAGACGTAGATCCCGTCGAAGCCCTTCGCCTCGATGAGGCGCGCGGAGAGCGGAGTGAACGCGCCGGGCAGCTGCAGCAGCTCGCCCGAGGCGAGGCGCTCGCGGAAGAGGCGGCGCTTCTCGGCGGGAGTCCGGGTGGAGTGGAGCATCGGGCGTCCTTCCCAGGGCGGTGTCCGGGTCCGAGCGGACCCGCCTCGAATCTATACGCGCTCGGGGCTCGTGCACCCGTCTCGGAGGGAGGCGTCCCGTAGCCTGGAGCGGTCATGCTGCTTCTTCAGACCTCCACCCCGGACCCTGTCGCCGCCACCGTCTCCTTCTTCGAGTCCGAGCCCTTCTGGAAGGTGGTCGCGATCCTCGGGATCGTGCTGGGCGCGCTGCTGGTGCGCGTCATCGCCCACTTCGTGATCGGCCGCGTCGTCGACCAGATCGTGTCGGGAGTGAAGCGCCGCCAGCGCGTCGAGGACACCCAGTCGATCGCCGCGTCGCCGCTCGCGGCCGTGCGGGTGGTGCAGCGCACGCGCACGCTCGGGTCGATTCTCAACAACCTGAGCTCGATCCTGATCGTCGTCATCGCCCTGGTCATGATCGTGACGACGATCGACAAGGACCTCATCGGCTCCTTCGCCCTGCTGACGGCCGCCCTCGGCGCGGGCCTCGGCTTCGGCGCGCAGAACATCGTCAAGGACGTCCTGAACGGGCTGTTCATGGTCGCGGAGGACCAGCTCGGGGTCGGCGATGTCGTCGACACCGGGCAGGCGACGGGCGTGGTCGAGTCGGTCGGCGTCCGCGTGACGCAGATCCGCGACGTCAACGGCACCCTCTGGTTCGTCCGCAACGGCGAGATCGTCCGGGTCGGGAACATGTCGCAGGGCTGGTCGCGCGTCATCGTCGACCTGGCCGTGCCCTATGAGACGGACCTCGAGCAGGTGCAGTCCACGGTCCTCGCGACCGCGAACGAGCTGGCGGCGAGCAGCCGCTGGCGGGCCCGGATCATCGACAAGCCCGAGCTCTGGGGCCTGGAGTCCATCGCCGACGACGCCCTGGTCATCCGGGTCGTGGTCAAGACCCGCACCACCGCCAAGGACGACGTCGCCCGCGAGCTGCGCCTGCGCCTGAAGAAGTCGCTCGACGCGCTCGACGTGAAGCTCCCCTCGCTGGCCACCGTCGTCCTCGAGGGCTTCGAGGGGGCGACGAGCGTCGGAGGCGCCAAACCGCAGCGGACCACGCCCTCCCCCACGATCAGCACCGAGCACGGCAAGCCCGTGCGGCTCCCCCGCGCGCTGCGGCGCGGGAGCGGGACGCCGCCCCAGGACGGCGGCGGCACCTCCGGCCCGACGGGAGCGCGCTCGTGAGCGGCCTGCAGATCGGCGGCACGCCTCCGCTGCGCAGCTTCTGGGAGCACATCGGCGGCCGGCCGACGTTCGAGCGCCTGGTCCGCCGCTTCTACGAGGGCGTCCGCGAGGACGAGGTCCTCTGGCCGATGTACCCCGAGCACGACCTCGAGGGCGCGATCCAGCGGCTGACCGGCTTCCTCGAGCAGTACTGGGGCGGCCCGGGCACCTACAGCGAGGAGCGCGGCCACCCGCGCCTGCGGATGCGGCACCAGCCGTTCCGGATCAACCCCGAGGCCCGCGACCACTGGCTCCAGCACATGCGGACGGCCGTCGACGATCTCGGGCTCGCTCCGGCCGACGACGCCCTGCTCTGGGACTACCTGGAGCGCGCCGCCCACGCGATGGTGAACACCTTCGAGGAGTAGCCGCTCAGCCCGGGGTGCGGACCAGCACGTGTCCGCGCCGTGAGGTGAGGCGGCGCCAGGCGCCGCTCTCGAGCAGGGCGACCGGGTCGTCGGCGCCGAGGAACCCGAGCGCGAAGAGGGCGAACGCCGCTCCCGCCGGGACGTCCTCGAGGCCGTCGAGCGGGCGGCCCCAGACGCTCGACCGCACGCGGCCGACGATCTGCTCGCCCGTCTCGGAGCCGACGGCCGCCGCGATCTCGTCGATCCCCTCGCGCGCGACGCGCTCCAGGAAGCCCGGGTCCACGGGCTCGCGCCGGGTCCAGCCGCCGCGGGGCGGGGAGACGCCCGCCCAGGGCCCCGCCGTCGCGTCGTCGCCGTCGGGCAGGACGACCGGCTTGCCGTCCGCTCCGCCCGGCTCCCACTGCAGGCGGGCGAGGCGGTCCGACAGCGCACGGATCGGCACGACCCGGTCGAAGCCGGCGGGCTCGTCGAGCGCGAAGACGCGCAGGCCCAGCACGGTCGCGGAGCGGTCGAGCAGACCGCGGGGCTGGAGGATCGGCGTGTAGGCGGCCAGCACGTGGTCGTCGGCGAGGAGCCGGACCGCACCGTCCTCGACCCGGGCCGAACGGCCGAGGAAGACGCGCAGATCCGACAGGCTGGGCGGATCCGCCAGGGAGAAGGACGAAATCATCGCGTCGATAAACTTACCCGAGGCCGCTCGCCCCACCGCCCGACACCCCGGAGGTACCGTGCCCGATCCCCTGTCCTCGTTCCTCACCGCGCTCGACCTGACGGACACCGGCGCCCGCACCAGCGAGGACATCTCGACGGGTCCCTCGCAGTGGATGCCCGAGGGGCGGGTCTTCGGCGGCCAGGTCCTCGCGCAGTCGCTCATCGCGGCCGGTCGCACCGTCGAGGGGCGCTCCGTGCACTCGATGCACGGGTACTTCCTCCGCCCCGGGGACGTCTCCCTGCCGATCACGTTCTCGGTCGACCGGATCCACGACGGCCGCTCCTTCTGCACGCGGCGGACGCAGGCCTACCAGAACGGACGCCCCATCCTCTCGATGATCGCCTCGTTCCAGACCGAGGACGAGGGCCTCGACCACCAGGCGCCGATGCCGGAGGGGATCCCCGACCCGGAGTCGCTGCCGAGCACCGCCGAGATCCTCGCGGGGGTCGACCACCCGGTCGGCAGCTTCTGGGCCACGCAGCGCCCCTTCGACGTGCGGCACGTCGAGCAGCCGGTGTACCTCCGGGCCGACCCCGAGCGGGTCGCGCACCAGAGCGTGTGGATGCGCTCGCTCGGACCGCTGCCGGACGATCCGATGCTGCACCGCGCCGCCCTCGCCTACGCGAGCGACTACACGATCCTCGAATCCACGCTCCGCCGGCACGGTGCGGCCTGGACGACGCCCGGCCTGCGGATCGCGAGCCTCGACCACGCGATGTGGTGGCACCGCCCCGCGCGCGTGGACCAGTGGCTCCTCTACGTGCAGGAGGCGCCGAGCGCGTCCGGCGGACGCGGCCTCTCGCTCGGGCGCATCTACACGCAGGAGGGCGTGCTCGTGGCGAGCGTCGCCCAGGAGGGCATGGTCCGCGTCCCCCTGGGCTGAGCTCAGCCCCGCTTCGAGAAGGTGATGGGCTCCTCGACGTAGGGGCCCCACGCCTCGCGGAGCTCCTCCGGAATGCGCTGGGGCCTGCCCGTCGCGGCGGTGACCAGCACCAGAGTGGTGGCCGCCTTCGTGAAGAGCACCCGCGGGACGACGCCGGCGGGCGAGTAGAGCTCGTAGCAGACCTCGAGGCTCGCCCCGCCGATCCGCCCGATCCACAGCTCCACGTCGATCGGCGCGCGCATGTACGGGATCGGCGCGAGGTACTCGATCTCCTGCCGGGCGATGAGGCTGATCGACTCGGCGCCCGGCCGTGCGTCGAGCACCGCCGTCGCCATCCCGCCGGGCTGCGGCGAGTCCGGCTTCCAGAACGCCTGGATGCGCGCCTCCTCGAGCAGGCGCAGCATCTCGGCGTTGTTCACGTGCGCGTAGGCGTCGAAGTCCGACCAGCGCAGCGGGATGGCGACGTGCAGGCGCATCAGTCGCGGGTGAGCTTGCGGTACGCGGAGCGGTGCGGCTTCGCCGCGTCCGGGCCGAGGCGCTCGATCTTGTTCTCCTCGTACGCCTCGAAGTTGCCCTCGAACCAGTACCAGTTGGCCGGATCCTCCTCGGTGCCCTCGTAGGCGAGGATGTGGGTCGCGATGCGGTCGAGGAACCACCGGTCGTGCGTGATCACCACGGCACAGCCCGGGAACTCGAGGAGCGCGTTCTCGAGGCTGCCCAGGGTCTCGACGTCCAGGTCGTTGGTGGGCTCGTCGAGCAGGAGCAGGTTGCCGCCCTGCTTGAGCGTCAGCGCGAGGTTGAGGCGGTTCCGCTCGCCACCGGAGAGGACGCCGGCCTTCTTCTGCTGGTCCGGGCCCTTGAAGCCGAACTGCGAGACGTAGGCGCGGGAGGGGATCTCGGTCTTCCCGACGGTGATGTAGTCGTGCCCGTCGGAGACGACCTCCCACAGATTCTTCTGCGGGTCGATGCCGCCGCGGCTCTGGTCGACGTAGGAGATGTCGACCGTCTCGCCGATCTTCAGGTCGCCCGAGTCGAGCGGCTCGAAGCCGACGATCGTCTTGAAGAGCGTGGTCTTGCCGACGCCGTTCGGGCCGATGACGCCGACGATGCCGTTGCGGGGCAGCGTGAAGCTGAGGTCGTCGATGAGGACGCGCTCGCCGAACTGCTTGTGCAGCTTCTTCGCGTCGATGACCTGGGAGCCCAGACGGGGGCCCACCGGGATGACGATCTCCTCGAAGTCGAGCACGCGCGTCTTCTCGGCCTCGGCCGCCATCTCCTCGTAGCGCGCCAGGCGCGCCTTCGACTTGGCCTGACGGCCCTTGGCGTTGCTGCGCACCCAGTCGAGCTCGGTGGTGAGCCGCTTGGCGAGCTTGGCGTCCTTCTTGCCCTGGACCTCCAGGCGGGCGCTCTTCTTCTCGAGGTACGTCGAGTAGTTGCCCTCGTAGGGGTAGAGGTGTCCGCGATCGACCTCGGCGATCCACTCCGCGACGTTGTCGAGGAAGTACCGGTCGTGGGTGACGGCGAGCACGGCGCCGGGGTACTTCGAGAGGAACTGCTCGAGCCAGAGCACGCTCTCGGCGTCGAGGTGGTTGGTGGGCTCGTCGAGCAGCAGCAGGTCGGGCTTCTGCAGGAGGAGCTTGGTGAGCGCCACGCGGCGCTTCTCGCCACCCGAGAGGTTGGTGACGAGGGAGTCGCCCGGCGGGGTGCGCAGCGCGTCCATCGCCTGCTCCAGCTGCGAGTCCAGGTCCCAGGCGTCGGCGGCGTCGATCGCCTCCTGCAGGGTCCCCATCTCGGCGAGGAGACTGTCGAAGTCGGCGTCCGGGTCGGCCATCGCGAGGGAGATCTCGTTGAAGCGGTCGATCTTGCCCTTGATCTCGCCCACGCCCTCCTGGACGTTCTCGAGCACCGTCTTGGTCTCGTCGAGCTCGGGCTCCTGCATCAGGATGCCGACGGTGTAGCCCGGGCTGAGCCGCGCCTCGCCGTTGCTCGGCGTGTCGAGCCCCGCCATGATCTTCAGGATCGTCGACTTGCCGGCGCCGTTGGGCCCGACCACGCCGATCTTCGCTCCCGGCAGGAACGACATGGTGACGTCGTCCAGGATCAGCTTGTCGCCGACCGCCTTCCGCGCGCGCACCATCGAGTAGATGTATTCAGCCATGCCCAGTCCTCAAGTCCGTCGGTCTGCGCGGAGTCGGGTCGCCCGCCGGTCCCCTGCTCCGCGCGGAGGCGCTGACGGAGGCTCGGACCGGGGCGGGACGCCGGGCCCCGGCCGACGCGGAGCGCAGGCCGCGGGACCGTCCGCACCAGTCGAGGATAACGGGAACTCGCCGGTCCGCGTCGGAGGGAGCGCCTGAACGCGGACCGCCCTCCGCTCCGGCCGGGCCGGTGGGGAGGGCGGATCGCGTCAGCGGACGACGGTGCGGATCAGCTGCAGGGCGTCAGGCGCTCCACCGCCTCGGACAGCGTGTCCGTGCTGCCGAGCAGGATCACCTGCGTCGCCTTGGACGCGGTGATGTCGTCGAGGACCGCCCGGGGCACGCAGGTGGGCTGGACCGCGAAGAGCGGGCTCCCGGTGTAGCCCGCCGCCGTGGCTCCGGCCAGGGCGTCGGGGAACTTCTCACCGGTCGCGAGGTAGACGGTCTTCGCCGAGGTGAAGGCCGCCTTGTTCAGCTTCTCCGAGGTGTCGTACCGGTCGGTCCCGCCGATGCGGGTGATCATCGGGCCCGTGATCGAGCGCTCGATGCCGGCGCTGACCGAGAGCGAGGAGCCCGCGATCGTCAAGCTACTGACCTTGAGGCCGCTGATGATCTGCTGGGTGAGGGGGTCCACCGTGGAGCCGGTTCCGTTGGTCAGCACCACCGGAGCGCGATTCGCGCCGGCCGCAGCGCTGGCGCTCAGGGCGTCGGGGAACTTCTCGCCCGTGGCCAGCCAGGCCATCGAGGAGCCGCCCCTGAAGGCGTCCTGGAGGATCAGCTTCGAGGTGTCGTAGCGGTCGACTCCGCCGATGCGTGTGGTCTTTCCCTTCGGCGCATACGCGGCCAGGTCGCTGTAGACCTGGCTGCCGACGCTGAGCTCGGAGCCCACGACGACGATCTTCGCGGGCTTGAGACGCGTCAGCTCGGTGCGGACGACCTGGCTCATCGAGTCGCGGTCGACCAGGAGCAGCGGCCCGCCCGCCTTGGCCGCGGCGGGTCCGGCGCTGAGCGCGTCCGGGAAGTTCTGCCCGGTGGCGACGTAGACGACGGGGACGTTCGCCGGGAAGGTGCGCTTGGACACCTCGACCGCGGTGCCCTGACGGTCGGTGCCCGAGATGCGCGAGACGACCGGCGAGCCGGCGGGCGGGGCCGTCGGCGTTGCGGTCGGCGTGGGCGTGACCGGAGGAGTGGTCGGGGTCGGCGTGACCGGCGG
>NZ_PSTN01000028.1:0-38307 GCF_002930955.1 Rathayibacter sp. AY1A4
GGGCAGGGACCGGCTCCCACAGGCACCGCCGAACGCACGATCCGCGTCCCAGCGGATCCCGCTAGGCGGACGCGACCCGCTCCACCCGCCCCGCCACCCCCGGAAGCCGACCGCGGCGAGCCGGGCGCGGACCGGCTCGCCACAAGCACAGCCGAACGAGCGATCCGCGTGCCAGCGGATCGCTGTAGGCGGACGCGACCCGCTCCACCCGCCCCGCCATCTCCGAAAGCCGACCGCGGCGAGCCGGGCAGGGACCGGCTCCCCATAAGCACAGCCGAACCAGTGATCCGCGTGCCAGCGGATCGCTGTAGGCGGACGCGACCCGCTCCACCCGCCCCGCCATCTCCGGAAGCCGACCGCGGCGAGCCGGGCGAGGACCGGCTCGCTACTTGATCAGCCGCGACAGCAGCCGGTCGGCGAGGATCCTCCCGTCGGTCTGGCAGGTGGGGCAGTACTGGAGCGTGGAGTCGTGGAAGACCACCTGGCGGATCGTGTCGCCGCAGACGGGGCACGCCTCTCCTGTGCGGCCGTGGACGCGCATGCCGAGCTTCTTCTCGCGCTTGAGGTCGGCCGCGTGCAGGCCCTCGGCGCGGGCGAGCGCCTCCTCGAGGGTGTAGCGGAGGGCCGCGTAGAGGCGGTCCAGCTCGTCGGCGGTGAGCGCGGCAGGCTTGAAGGGCGACATGCGCGCCACGTGGAGGATCTCGTCGGAGTAGGCGTTGCCGATGCCCGCGATGCGGGACTGGTCGCGGAGGACGCCCTTCACCTGCGCCCGGCCCGCCGTGGCGAGGATCGCGCCGAGGATCTCCTCGGTGAACTCCGGGTCCAGCGGATCGGGACCCAGCCGGGCGACGCCCGGGACGTCGAGCGGATCGGCGACGATCGAGAGCGCGAGGCTCTTCTTGGTGCCGGCCTCCGTCACGTCGAACCCCGACCCGTCGTCGAGGACGAGCCGCGCGGCGAGCGGTCCCCGGCCGGGCTTCGCCGGCGCCGTCGGCCGCTCGGGCCGCCAGCGGACCCAGCCGGCGCGGGCGAGGTGCAGGAGGACGTGGGCCTCGCCGACTGCGAGGTCGAGGAACTTGCCGTGCCGCGACACTCCGTGGACGGTCTCGCCGGACAGAGCCGACGGCGGGATGGCGACGGTCTTGAGGGCGGAGATCGCGAACACGTCGAGCCGCTCGAGGACGCGTCCGCCCAGGCGCGCGTCGAGATCGAGGGCGAGGGCCTGGACCTCGGGGAGTTCGGGCATGCGACCACCCTGGCCCGCGGGTCCCGCACCGTCCACCCCTGGCGGAGGGGACGGCAGCGGGTCAGTCGCCGAAGCGCGTCGCCGCGACCTTCCGCAGGAACAGCTCGTGGAACCGGTAGTCGCCGGTGATCTCGGGATGGAACGCCGTCCCGAGGAGGTTGCCCTGCTCGACCGCGACCACCCGCCCGTCGGCGACGCTGGCGAGCGCGGTCGCCCGCTCCCCCAGCTCCTCCACGACCGGTGCGCGGATGAAGACCGCGTGCACCGGCGGATCGCCGATGGCCGGCACGTCGAGATCGGTCTCGAAGGAGTCGAGCTGGTTGCCGAACGCGTTCCTCCGGACCGACACGTCCAGGCCGCCGAAGCTGCTCTGGCCGTCGATGCGGTCGAGGACCCGGTCGGCGAGCATGATCAGCCCGGCGCACGTCCCGTAGACGGGCATCCCCGCCCCGATCGCCTCGACGACCGGCTCCGCGAGGCCGAAGAGGCGCGACAGCTTGTCCATCACCGTGGACTCGCCGCCCGGGATGACCAGCCCCGCGACGGTGGCGAGCTCCTCCGGGCGGCGCACCAGCACCACCTCGGCGCCCAGCTCGCGCAGGACGTGCGCGTGCTCGCGGAAGTCGCCCTGCAGCGCGAGGACGCCGACGCGGAGCCCCTCGAGGGACTCCCGCGTCGGTCCTGCGCCGGCGAGCGGCGCGTCGGCGCTACCAGCCACGCTCGGCGAGGCGGTGCGGCGCGGGCACGTCGGCCACGTTGATGCCGACCATCGCCTCGCCCAGACCGCGCGAGGCCTCCGCGACGACCTTCGCGTCGTCGAAGAAGGTGGTCGCCTTCACGATCGCGGCCGCGCGCTTGGCGGGCTCGCCCGACTTGAAGACGCCGGAGCCGACGAACACGCCGTCGGCGCCCAGCTGCATCATCAGCGCCGCGTCGGCCGGGGTCGCGACCCCGCCGGCGGTGAAGAGGACGACGGGGAGCTTGCCGGTCCGGGCGATCTCGACGACCAGGTCGTAGGGGGCCTGCAGCTCCTTCGCGGCGACGTAGAGCTCGTCCTTGGTCATCGCCTTCAGGCGGTTGACCTCGCCGGAGATCGTGCGGATGTGCTTGGTCGCCTCGGAGACGTCGCCGGTGCCGGCCTCGCCCTTCGAGCGGATCATCGCTGCGCCCTCGGTGATGCGGCGCAGCGCCTCGCCCAGGTTGGTCGCTCCGCAGACGAAGGGGACGGTGAAGTTCCACTTGTCGATGTGGTTCACGTAGTCGGCGGGCGAGAGGACCTCGGACTCGTCGATGTAGTCGACGCCGAGCTCCTGCAGGATCTGCGCCTCGACGAAGTGGCCGATGCGCGCCTTCGCCATGACGGGGATCGACACGGCGGAGACGATGCCGTCGATCAGGTCGGGGTCGCTCATGCGTGCGACGCCGCCCTGCGAGCGGATGTCGGCGGGGACGCGCTCGAGCGCCATGACGGCGACCGCGCCGGCGTCCTCCGCGATGCGGGCCTGATCGGCGTCGACGACGTCCATGATGACGCCGCCCTTGAGCATCTCGGCGAGACCGCGCTTGACGCGGCTCGAGCCGAACTGCTCGGGAGCGGACGAGGACGGAGTGGTGGTGTCGGTCATGTTCGCGAGTCCTGTTCTGTGCGGCGACTTCCGCCGACGGCAGCTCCGAGTCTACGAGACGGCGCCGGCCGTCCGCGGCGCTGGACAGGGGGCCGGGCGGCGGTCTAGAGGCTCGGCCAGGCCGCCGCGAGGCTCGCCCGCACGTCGCCGAGCAGCTGCGGGAGCGCCTTCGTGCGGGCGATGATCGGGAAGAAGTTCGCGTCGGTCGCCCAGCGCGGAACCACGTGCTGGTGCAGGTGCGCGGCGATCCCCGCTCCCGCGACCGCGCCCTGATTCATCCCGAGGTTGAAGCCGTCGTTGTTCGAGACCGAGCGGACGACGCGCATGGCCGTCTGCGTGAGCGCTCCGATCTCGGCCACTTCCTCGGGAGTGGCCTCGTCGTAGAGCGGGATGTGCCGGTACGGGCAGACCAGGAGGTGGCCGGAGTTGTACGGGAACAGGTTCAGCAGGACGTAGGCGTGCTCCCCGCGGGCGACGATGAGGGCCTCCTCGTCGCTCAGCGTCGGCGCCACGCAGAAGGGGCAGTCGTCGGCTCCGGGCTGCCCCTTCTGGATGTAGACCATCCGGTGCGGCGTCCACAGGCGCTGGAACTCGTCGGGAACCCCGGCGAGGTGCGCCGAGCCCTCCGCTCCCTCGGGCACGTAGCCGTCGCTCACGCTCAGACCTGCGCCTTCGAGGCGACGGCCTCGCGGATGCGCGCGACGGCGTCGGCGACCGGGATCCCGTTCTCCTGCGTGCCGTCGCGGAAGCGGAAGCTGACGGCTCCGGCGTCGCGGTCCTTCTCCCCCACGATCATCTGGAAGGGCACCTTCTGCAGCGTGGCGTTGCGGATCTTCTTCTGCATCCGGTCGCTGGAGTAGTCGATCTCGGCGCGGATGCCCGACCTCTTGAGCTCGCCGACGACCTCCTCGAGGTAGGGCAGGTACTCGTCGGCGATCGGGATGCCCACGACCTGGACCGGCGACAGCCAGACCGGGAACGCCCCGGCGTAGTGCTCGGTGAGGATCGCGAAGAAGCGCTCGATGGAGCCGAAGAGCGCGCGGTGGATCATCACGGGCCGCTTCTTCGAGCCGTCCGAGGCCGTGTACTCGAGCTCGAAGCGCTCGGGCTGGTTGAAGTCGAGCTGGATGGTCGACATCTGCCAGGTGCGGCCGATGGCGTCGCGCGCCTGCACCGAGATCTTCGGACCGTAGAACGCCGCTCCTCCCGGATCCGGCACCAGCTCGAGACCGGAGGCGACGGCGACCGCGCGCAGCGACTCGATCGCCTCCTCCCACTGCTCGGGCGCACCGACGAACTTCGGGTTGCCCTCCTCGTTCGTGGACAGCTCGAGGTAGAAGTCGTCGAGGCCGTAGTCGCGCAGCACCTGCAGCACGAACTCGAGGTTGCGGGTCAGCTCGGCCGACACGTCCTCCTGCGCGACGTAGATGTGGGCGTCGTCCTGGGTCAGGCCGCGCACGCGGGTGAGGCCCTGCAGGGTGCCGCTCTTCTCGTAGCGGTACACGGTGCCGAACTCGGCCAGGCGCAGCGGGAGCTCGCGGTAGCTGCGGCCGCGCGAGCGGAAGATCAGGTTGTGGAACGGGCAGTTCATGGGCTTGAGGTAGTAGTCCTGGCCCTGGCGGGTGACGTTGCCGTCCTCGTCCTGCAGCTCGTCGAGGTGCATCGGGGGGAACATCCCCTCGGAGTACCACTGCAGGTGCCCGCTCGTGAGGAACAGGTCGCCCTTGGTGATGTGCGGCGTGTAGACGAGCTCGTAGTCGTGGGCGAGCAGCTGCTCGCGCATGTACTGCTCGATCTCGTAGCGGATGATCCCGCCCTTGGGGTGGAAGACCGCGAGGCCGGAGCCGATCTCGTCCGGGAAGGAGAACAGGTCGAGCTCGTGGCCGAGCTTGCGGTGGTCGCGGCGCGCCGCCTCCTCGAGGCGGGCCTGGTGCTCGCGCAGCTCGTCCTTCGTGGGCCACGCGGTGCCGTAGACGCGCTGCAGCTGCGGGTTCTTCTCCGAGCCGCGCCAGTAGGCGGCAGCGTTGCGGGTCAGGGCGTAGCCGTTGCCGATCATGCGGGTGTTGGGCAGATGCGGGCCGCGGCAGAGGTCCTTCCAGACCGTCTCGCCGGAACGCGGGTCGACGTTGTCGTAGATGGTGAGCTCGGCGCCGCCGACCTCGACGCTCTCGTCCTCGGCTCCCCCGCCCTTGATCGCGATCAGCTCGAGCTTGTAGGGCTCGCCGGCGAGCTCGGCGCGCGCCTCCTCCTCGGAGACGACGCGGCGCACGAACCGCTGGCCCTGGCGGACGATGCGGTCCATCGCCTTCTCGAGCGCCTTCATCGCCTCGGGCGTGAAGGGCTCCTCGACGTCGAAGTCGTAGTAGAAGCCGTCGGTGACGGGCGGGCCGATGCCCAGCTTCGCCTCCGGGTTGATCTGCTGCACCGCCTGCGCGAGCACGTGGGCCGCGGAGTGGCGGAGGATGTTCAGCCCGTCCGGCGAGGAGATGAGCACCGGCTCGATGCGGTCGCCCGGCACGACGTCGGCGGCGAGGTCCTTGAGCTCCCCGTTGACGCGGATCGCGACCACGGCCCGGTCGGTGAAGTGCGTGAATCCCGTGCCCGCCTCGGTGACGACCGAGTGGGACTCGTTCTCTGCGGGATTCGACGGTTCGTTCGACACGTGCGGGCACTCCTCGGGCTCGGTTGACCCCTCGACTGTAGTCGGCGGCGGCCTCTACCCGAGCGCGTCGAGCACGCGGACGCCGAGCGCGCGCAGAGCGGAGGCGAGCTCGTCCCGGTCGGCGCCGGGGAGCACGAGCGAGCTGCGCTCGAGCTGGTGCAGGAGGACCTCCTCCAGGCCGGGCGGCAGGGAGTCCACGGCGAGCGCCCCCTCGAGTGCGGCGAGCACGGCGACGACGGCCACCGCGTCGCGTGCCGCGAGTCTGCGTGCGCTGATCTCCATGCGTCTCCGTCCGTGTCGTCCGACCCCGTCACCCTGCCGACAGGACGTGCCCCGGAGAGGGGCGCGGGGGCGACCGGTGCGCAATCCGTCCAGGTGGCATCCTGGTCCGATGGGTGCCGGTCCTGCGCTGCAGCGCTTCACGCGCTCCGGGGCCGACCTGGAGGAGGCGCGGCGCTTCTACTCGGACGGCTACGGCGGGTCGGGATTCCGGACGGAACCGGTCGAGCGGCCCTTCTCCTTCCGCTACGACGTCTCCGGGAGCGAGGGCGTGAGCCTGCGGACGTCGGTGTTCCGGGGCTCCGTGTCCGGGGGGCTGCGTCCGGAGAGCGAGTACGTCGTCTCGTGGTTCCTCTCCGGCACGAGCGTGGTGGACCCGGAGGGCGATCGGATCGTCCACCTGCCGGGGCGGCCGGTCGTGTTCCCCAGCGCGCGTCCGTTCGAGTTCGTCAGCCGCGACTTCCAGCAGCGGCTCGTGCACGTGGCCGCCGGCCTCCTCGAGCAGGTCGCGTCCGAGGCCGGCGACGGCGTGCCGCTGCCGCTCGTCTTCGACCACCGCTCGATCGCCTCCGCGTCGGCACTCCCGGGCTGGTGGCGGGCGGTCGACGACTTCGCGGGCGTCCTCCGGTCAGGCCGCGAGGCGACAGCGCTGCAGCTTGTGGCGGCCGAGCGCGGCGTCGCTCTGCACCTGCTCGCGACCTTCGCGCACCGGCCGGTCGTCGTTCCGGCGCAGGTGCTGCGGCCGGGGCTCGAGCACCTGCTGCGTGCCGCCGAGTTCCTGCACGCGTTCGCCGCGTCGCCCGTCACCGTGTCCGACATCGCGGCAGCGGCGGGGCTCACTCCGCGGGCGCTGCAGGCCGCGTTCCGGAGGTACTTCGGCGACACTCCGCTCGGCTACCTGCGCGGCGTGCGTCTCGACCGGGCGCGCGTCGAGCTGCGCGAGGGCGCTCCTGGCGAGGAGACCGTGCGCGCCGTCTCCGCGCGCTGGGGCTTCCTCAACCAGGGCCGCTTCTCGGGGGCGTACCACCGCCGCTTCGGCGAGTACCCGGTGGAGACCCTGCGCCGCTGACGCTCAGTCGCCGAGATCGAGATCGCGGGCGTAGCAGACCGAGTGCTCGGACCCGATGTAGGCGCCGAACGGCGGGATGGCGTGGTAGCCCTCCCGGAGGTAGAACCGCATCGCGTCGGGCTGGAGCGTCCCGGTCTCCAGCACCAGGCGCGTCGTGCCCAGAGCGGCCGCCCGCGCCTCCAGCGCGCGCAGGACGGCCGTGGCCGCTCCGGTGCCGCGGGCGGCGCGGTCTGCGAACATCCGCTTCACCTCGATCGCCCCCGGTCCGAGGACGTCGTCGTCGAGAGGCCGCAGTCCGCCGCAGGCCACCGCCGTGCCGCTCGCGTCGCGGGCGACGAGGAAGACGGGCACGTCGTCGGCCGAGGGCGGCGTGCCGGGCTCGTGGTCGTCGTTGCCGTAGCGCTCGTCGAGCTCGCGCCGCTGCGCGTCGCGCAGACGCTCGGCGTCCGGGTGGGTCCACGCCACCTCGTCGATGGTCCAGCTCATGAGGGCTCCTCCCGGCCGCGCGGCGGGCACGGCCGAGGCCATTCTGCCGCGCCCGCCCCCTCCGGCCGGCCCGGTGGCAACCCCTTCCGCGCCGGGCCGCAGCGGGCGTCGACTGGAGGCCCACCGACGAAAGGACGCACCGTGCTCTCCGACTCCCCCATCGGCCCCGTTCTGCTCTCCCGCGACCTCGCCGCCTCCCGCGCCTTCTACGCCGGCTCCCTGGGACTGGAGGTCCTCGAGGAGAGCGAGTCGGCGATCGCCTACTCCTGCGGCGGCACGCGGCTCACCGTCACCGCCAGCACCACGGGCTCGAAGGACGAGCAGACCAAGGCCGCCTGGCGGGTGGCCGACCTGCGCGCCGAGCTGGACGCGCTGGCGGCTCGGGGCGTGGCTCCGGAGGACTACGACAGCGACGAGCTGCGCACCGAGAACGGCGTGGCCGACCGCGGCAGCGTCTGGGCGGCCTGGATCCTCGATCCCGACGGGAACGCGCTCGGCATCGAGCAGCCCAAGAGCTGATCGGTGCCGCTCTAGACTCGCCCCATGCCCGACGACTCCGCTCCGCTGCCCGCGCCCGGGTGGTACCCGCACCCGGCCGACCTCGGCTCGGAGCTCTACTGGGACGGCGCGGCGTGGACGGACCGGTCCCGCCCGTCCTCCTCGGCGCCCGCTCCCGCCTACGGCACGCCCCCGGGCGCTCCGGAGCAGGAGCTGTACGCCTATCCGTCCGCCCCGTCCTCCGCGGCGGGCCGCAACCCGATGGCGATCGCGAGCCTCGTGCTCGGCGTCCTGAGCCTGCTGATCAATCCGCTGCTGATCCCCTCGATCCTCGCCATCGTCTTCTCGGCGAAGGGCCGGGCGGCCGCACCGGTCGTCGGAGGCGGTCGCGGGCTCGCGACGGCAGGACTCGTCACCGGGATCCTCGGTCTGGTGTCGGGCGTCTTCACCATCGTCGGCAACCTCTCGGCCGGGGTCCCCGGCCTGGCCGGCTGACCGGGGTGCCGCGGCCCTCGACGCCCCGATGACCGCGCGCCGGAGCGCTCCCTGGCTCCTCGTCGTGGCGGTCGCCCTGGTCGCGCTGGTCCTGCGCGGTCCGATCGTCGCCGTCGCGCCCATCATCGACGCGGTGCGCGAGGACCTCGCGCTGTCCGCGGGCCAGGCGGGGATCCTCACCAGCATCCCCGTGCTCTGCTTCGCCCTGGCGACTCCGCTCGCCCTCCTGGTGATCCGCCGCGCGGGACCCGACGCCGCCGTGACCGTCACGGTGATCGGCGTCGCGCTCGGCACGATCGTCCGATCGATCGGCGACGTGGGACCGGCCGTGGCGGGCACCATCCTGATCGGCGTCTCCATCACGATCGGCAACGTCGTCCTCCCCGTCGTGATCCGGCGGGACGTCGCTCCCGAGCGCGTCGACCTCACGACGGGCGTCTACACCGCAGCCCTCAACATCGGCTCGACGATCACCTCGCTCGGCACCGCTCCGCTCGCTCTGGCGCTCGGCTGGCGCGGCGCCCTGCTCGTCTGGCTCGCCCTCAACGCCCTCGCTCTGGGCGGCTGGCTCGTGGCCGTGGGGCCTCGGGCGGCCCTGCGTCCGACTCCCCGCCAGGCCCGCGCCGACCGCGCACCGGCCGCACCGGCTCCGCGGATCTTCCGGAGCGCGACCGTGCTGGCGCTCGCGCTCTGCTTCTCGAGCCAGGCGTTCTCGTACTACGGAGTGACGGCGTGGCTCCCCTCGCTGCTCGTCGACCGCAACGGCTTCTCGATCGCGACCGCGGGCGCGAGCGCCTCCGTGTTCCAGCTCGCCGCGGTCGCCGGCGCCCTCGGCGTCCCGCTCCTGGTCCGCAGGCTCGGACCGCTGGGGAGCATCGTGCTCGTCGGCCTCCTCTGGTGCACGGTGCCGGCGGGGCTGCTGCTCGCCCCGCAGCTCTGGGCGCTCTGGTGCGTGCTGGGCGGCGCGGCCCAGGGCGGAGGATTCACGGTGGTCTTCGTGCTCGTCGTGCGGCTCTCCCGCTCCGACGCCCATGCGTCGCGGCTCTCGGCCACGGTGCAGGGGATCGGCTACGCCGTGGCCGCCACCGCCCCGACCGCCATCGGCTTCGCGCACGACGCGAGCGGCGGCTGGGAGGCTCCCCTGCTGACCGTCCTCGCCGCGACCTGCTCCTTCCTCCTCTTCGGCACCCTCGCCGCCGCGCGCCAGCGCCGGGCCTGACCCGCGACACGACCGGCCGCGCCGTCAAGGGGGCCGTCCGACGACTGTCGGCCCCGTAGCGTGTCCGCATGGCCGAGCAGAGCACGACCCGCGAGAAGACAGCGCCCGATCCCGACGATTCCCGGAAGCCCGACGACGTCACCGACATCACCAAGCGCTCCTGGTTCTACGTCCTCAAGAAGACGGCCCGCGAGTTCGGCGCGGACCAGTGCACCGACCTCGCCGCCGCGCTCACCTACTACGCCGTGCTCGCGCTCTTCCCCGCCCTGCTCGCGATCGTGTCGGTGCTGGGGCTCTTCGGCCAGGCGCAGGCCACCACCGATCTGGTCCTCGACCTGATCGGGAACCTCGCGTCGAGCGAGGTCGTCGACCTGCTGCGCGACCCGATCCAGGCGCTGACCAGCTCCTCCGCCGCGGGTCTCGCCTTCGTGACCGGTGTCGTCGGAGCGATCTGGTCCGCCTCCGGCTACGTCGGCGCCTTCGGCCGCGCGATGAACCGCGTCTACCAGATCGACGAGGGGCGCCCCTTCTGGAAGCTCCGCCCGACGATGCTCGGCGTGACCGTGGTGACGGTCGTCCTGATCGTGATCGCGGCGCTCATCCTCGTCCTCAGCGGACCGGTCGCGACCGCCGTCGGCGACGTCGTGGGCCTCGGCCCCGCCGCCCTCACCGTGTGGAACATCGCGAAATGGCCGGTGCTCGTGGTCATCGCGATCGTGATCGTCGCGATCCTCTACTACTGGGCGCCCAACATCCGCCAGCCGAAGTTCCGCTGGATCAGCATCGGATCGATCGTCGCCCTGGCGATCTGGCTGATCGCCTCGACCGGCTTCGCGTTCTACGTGGCCAACTTCTCCAACTACAACAAGACCTACGGCTCGCTCGGCGCGGTGATCGTCTTCCTCCTCTGGATCTGGATCACCAACATCGCCCTGCTCTTCGGCGCGGAGTTCGACGCCGAGCTCGAGCGCGGACGCGAGCTGCAGGCGGGCATCGAGGCGGAGGAGACCATCCAGCTCCCCCCGCGCGACACCGCCGCGAGCGACAAGAAGGCGGCCGTGCACGAGAAGGACGTCCGCGACGGACGCTGGCTGCGCCTGGCGAGCGAGAACCGCAGCGACGAGGGCGCGGCCCAGGACGACGAGGCCGCGAAGAAGAAATGACTCAGGACTCGGACGACCAGAGCGCGCGGTAGTAGGCCGCGCGCTCGTCGTCCGGATCCGCTCCGTACTCCGCGAGGAGCAGCGGGGTGTGGCCGGGGCCGTAGTTCCAGCCGAGGCTGACGGCGGCGACCGCCAGATCCGCCCAGCGGTCGCCCACGCCCAGGTCGCCGACGTCGACAGTGCCGCTCCAGCGTCCGTCGTCGTCGACCAGCGTGTTCGGAGCGCACGCGTCGCCGTGCACCACGACGGGGTCCACGAGCTCCGGAGCCGCGCCGAGCGCCGACGGCCGGCGCGCGAACCAGGAGTCGTCGCGCAGCTCCTCGGGCACCGCGTCGACGGGGAGCGCGTGGACCGCCCGCAGGCCGGCCGCGATCGCGCGGACGGCCTCCTCCGGCCGGGCTGTCCACTCCGGGTCGACGGCGCTCCGCCCGGCCAGCGGTGCGGTGAGGAGCCACTGCCCCTCGTCGTCCTCGCCCGCCTCCAGGATCCGGGGCGCGACGATCCGCCCCTCCAGCCAGCGCAGACGCGCGATCTCGCGACGGAGGTCGACGCCCGTGGACCGGGGATTCCACTTCAGGTACCCGGCGTCCACGCGGAAGGTCAGCCCGTCGAGCTCGTTGCGCCAGACGAGCGCCGGATCGGTGCCGCCGTTCAGGCGCCTCGCCGGCGACGGGATCCGGACGCCGTCGAGCGAGAACTGCCGTGCGAGGTCCGGACCGCTCATGCCCCCAGGGTAGGCGCCCCGATCCTGAGAGGATCCGCATGCCGCGGACCGCGCCACCCGCCTCCTCCGAGCAGCGCGCCCTTACCCTGACGGGCGTGCCGGAGCAGCCGCGCGGCGCGATCCGGTGACGAGGGAGCCCCCGTGACGCAGAGCGACGACGACCGCGGGCCCGTGCAGCCCGACTTCTCGAAGGAGCAGGAGGGCTACCGTCCCGGCCTCAAGCCCCGGCAGCTGCAGATGATCGCCATCGGCGGCGCGATCGGCACCGGCCTCTTCCTCGGCGCCGGCGGCCGACTCGCCACCGCCGGTCCCTCGCTCGTCGTCGTGTACGCGGTCTGCGGCGTCTTCGCCTACCTGATCCTCCGCGCGCTCGGCGAGCTGGTCCTGCACCGGCCGAGCTCGGGCTCCTTCATCTCCTACGCCCGCGAGTTCCTGGGCGAGAAGGCCGCCTTCGTCGCCGGCTGGATGTACTTCCTGAACTGGGCGATGACCGCGATCGCCGACGTCACCGCGGTGGCCCTCTACGTGAAGTACTGGTCGCTCTTCTCCTCCGTGCCCCAGTGGCTCCTCGCACTCATCGCCCTGGTCGTCGTGCTCTCGCTGAACCTCGTCTCGGTCAAGGTCTTCGGGGAGCTGGAGTTCTGGTTCGCGCTGATCAAGGTCACTGCGCTGGTGGTCTTCCTGGTGATCGGCGTCGTCGTGCTCGCCGCGGGCTGGCCGCTGCAGTCCGGCGGCGTCGCCGTGGACCCCGGGATCAGCCTCTGGAACGACAACGGCGGCATCCTGCCCGGCGGCCTGATCGCCAGCGTCCTGGTCGTCCAGGGCGTGGTGTTCGCCTACTCCGGAGTCGAGCTTGTCGGCACGGCGGCGGGCGAGACCGCGGAGCCGGCGAAGGTCATCCCGCGCGCCATCAACTCGGTCATCCTGCGCATCGCCGTCTTCTACGTCGGCTCGGTGCTGCTGCTGACGCTGCTGCTGCCCTACACGGCCTACTCGAAGGGCGAGAGCCCGTTCGTCACGTTCTTCAGCTCGCTGGGCGACGGCTCCTCGGGCGAGATCGCCGGATCGATCATGAACTTCGTCGTGCTGACGGCCGCGCTCTCCAGCATCAACGCCGGGCTCTACTCGACCGGCCGCATCCTCCGCTCCATGGCGCTCAACGGCTCCGCCCCCGCCTTCACCGGCCGGATGAACAAGCAGGGCGTCCCCTACGGCGGCATCCTGCTCACGGCGAGCATCACCCTGATCGGGATCGTGCTGAACCTCTTCGTGCCGTCCGAGGCCTTCGAGATCGTCCTCAACGTCTCGGCGCTGGGCATCGTCACGGGCTGGGGCATGATCGTCCTCTGCCAGATGCAGCTGCAGCGCTGGGCGGCCCAGGGGCGCCTGGAGCGCCCGTCCTTCCGGATGCCCGGCGCCCCGGTGACCTCGTGGCTCACCCTGGCGTTCCTGGTGATCGTGGTGGTCCTCATCGCCGTCGACTTCCCGACCGGCACCTGGACCGTGGGCATCGTCGCGGTGGTCGGCGTGCCCGCCCTGATCGTGGGCTGGCACGTCGCGAAGCCGCGCATCCTGGCGATCGCGTCCGCCCGGGACGGCTTCACCGGCGCCCACCCCGTGATCGCCGCCCGTCCGGCCTCCGAGGCCAAGCGCGACGGGAACGAGCGGCGCCGCGAGTAGGGCGGGTCAGCGCCGGCGGAGGTAGCGCAGGAGCAGCGTGTCGCCGGCGCTGAGCACGTGCGCCAGGTGCTGCGGGCGCGGTCCGGGGACGTCGCCGCGGGCGAGCCTCCCGGAGTCCCCCGCCTCGAGCGTTGGAGCGACGGTCAGGCAGAGCTCGTCGACGGCGTCCGCGGCGAGGAGGGTCCCGAGCAGCGACGGACCGCCCTCGCAGTGGATCCTGCCGAGCCCCCGCTCCGCGAGCTGCACCCGCATCCGCGTCGCGTCGAGCTCTGCGTCGCCGCAGACGAGCACGTCGGCGACCTCGGCGAGCTCCGCGCGGCGGCGGGCCGGCGAGGAGCCGGTGGTCACGACGGTCGGGCGCACCGGCGCCTCGGTGAAGATCCGCGAGGCGGAATCGAGGTCGAGCGACCCCGAGACGATCGCGAAGACGGGCTGCGGGGCGAGCCCGGTGCCGAGCCGGGACCGCACGGACTCGTCGCTCAGCACCATCGGGCCGTAGCCCTCGGTCCGCACCGTGCCGGCCGCGACGAGCACGACGTCGGCGAGCCGGCGGAGCAGGTCGAACACGCGCAGGTCCGCCGCGCCCCCGAGATCGCCCGAGACGCCGTCACGGGTGATCGCGCCGTCGACGCTCGCGACGAAGTTGACCCGGAGCCACTGCTCGCCGGCCCCGTCCGCGTAGAGGGCCAGCAGAGCCTCGTCGGACAGGTCCTGCCCGGCCGGGGACAGGCCGTCGATGCGGGCGCTCACGCCGCCGGCTCCACGTTGTGGCGGAGGAAGACGGGCGCTCGCCAGCCCAGCACCGCCTCCGTCATCCGCACGGCGTCCACCGCCTGGCGCACGTCGTGCATGCGCACGATCCGCGCACCGTTCAGGATGCAGATCACCGCGGCGGCGAGGGAGCCCTCGAGGCGCTCCCCCTGCGGCCGGTCCAGCGCCTCGCCGATGAAGTCCTTGTTGGAGACCGCGGCGAGCACCGGGAAGCCGAGCGCGGCCACCTCGCCCAGCCGGCGGGTGAGCTCGAGCGTGTGCAGGGTGTTCTTGTTCAGGTCGTGACCCGGATCGACGATGATCCTCCCGGCAGGCACTCCACCCGAGAGCGCGCGATCGACGCGGCTCCGCAGGTGGTCGACCACCGTCGCCACGACGTCGTCGTACTCGGGTCTCTCCGGCTCGCTGCGGGGAGCGCCCACGCTGTGGGTGATGACGAGCTGAGCGGAGGAGGAGGCGACGACCTCGAGCATCCGGGGGTCGTGCAGCCCGCTCGTGTCGTTGATGACGGAGGCGCCCGCGGCGATGCTCGCGCGCGCGACCTCGGCGCTCGTCGTGTCCACCGAGACGACCACGTCGCTCCGCTCCGCGATGCCCGCCACGACGGGGACGACCCGGTCGAGCTCCTCCTGGAGCGTGACAGCGGGGCCGCGGCCGAACGGCACTCCGCCGATGTCGACCCAGTCGGCGCCGAGCTCCGCGGCGCGCACGGCGGCCGCGATGGCACTGTCCAGGGCGAAGGTGGAGCCCTTGTCGTAGAAGGAGTCGGGCGTGCGGTTCACGACCGCCATCACGGCCACCTGCCGCTCGAAGTCGAACTCTCGTCCGCCGATGTGCCGCGTGGTCATGGGCGCGTCCCTCCCGCTCGGAGTGCCGGGAGAAGGCCGGCGCCGCTCACCCTAGACGAGCGGAGTCGGCGGAGGCTGGAGCGGGCCGCCCTCGAGCAGCGCCTGGAAGAGGACGTGGTCCTGCCACTCCCCGGCGATCCGCAGATAGCGCCGCGCGACGCCGATCCGCTCGAAGCCGTTGCGCTGCAGCACGGTCTGCGATCCGACGTTGTGGAGGAGCGTCCCGGCCTGCACGCGGTGCAGCCCCAGATCCTCACGCGCGGTGCGCAGGACGGCTCCGACCGCGCGGGTCATCACGCCGCGGCCCTGCAGACCGCTGTCGAGCCAGTAGCCGAGATCGCCGCTGTCGAAGGCGCCGCGGACGATGTTCGCGAGGGTCAGCCGACCGACGATCACGCCGCCCGCGTCGAGGACGAGCGGGAGGACGCTGCCGGCCCGGTGCGCGGCGAGTGCGTCAGCGACGGCGTCGGTCTGGCCCCCCGCCTCGAAGAAGCGGGTCGAGCGCGTCGGCTCCCAGGGCGCGAGGTGCCGGCGGTTGCGCCGGTACGCGGCGGCGAGGGCAGGTCCGTCGTCCCGCGAGACGAGCCGCAGGAGGGTGCCCTGGTCGTCGACGGGGATCGGGGCGGGCATCCTGCGAGGGTAGCGCCGGAGCCGGGAACGACAGAACCCCCGGCCAGGGGCCGGGGGTTCTCGTGGTGGGCGATACTGGGATCGAACCAGTGACCTCTTCCGTGTCAGGGAAGCGCGCTACCGCTGCGCCAATCGCCCGTTGCTCCGTGCGGAGCACCTCGTTCGGTGAACGATCGAGGTGGATACGGGATTCGAACCCGTGTATACGGCTTTGCAGGCCGCTGCCTCGCCTCTCGGCCAATCCACCGTGTACGGGATTCGGTGTCGGCGGCCCGAGGGCCGACCAGGTGGGAGGCACCCGAGAGTGCCGTCCCGATGACGCCGGTCCGAAGACCGGTGTTCGAGCGGATGACGAGATTCGAACTCGCGACCCTCACCTTGGCAAGGTGATGCGCTACCGCTGCGCCACATCCGCATGTAGGTCGTACTGGTGTTGCCGTCTTGCGTGTCGTGCTGTCGTGCTGCCTGTCCGGCGCTTTCGCTGCCCGGCTCGACCTAGAAGAATGTATACGACAGCGGCGCCGGAATCCAAATCGAGCGGACGCCGATCCCGCCGCTCGGAGTCCGATCCGCGTCTTTCCGCGCGAAACCGGCTCGTCGCCGTCCGTTCACCCGGGCGTGGCGGGCGTCGGCGGTGCATCCGGGCCCCGCGGATCCGCTACGATCGTCTCTCGGGTCGTCCAGCACGTCCCCCTGGGCGATTGGCGCAGTTGGTAGCGCGCTTCCTTCACACGGAAGAGGTCATCGGTTCGAGTCCGGTATCGCCCACCCTCACCCCCGGTCCGTGCTCACGCACTCGGCCGGGGGTTCTCTCGTGCCGCCGCGGTCGTCCTCCGGCCTCGCAGCGCCCAGTCGAAGGAGCCGACCCGCGATGATGGGCCGCTCGCACGCCGTCTCCGGTGCGCTCGCCTGGGCCGTCGCCGCCTCCGTGCCCGCCGTCGCCGGGCCCCTCGGCCTCGCGGGTCTCCCGCTCGACCTCCGACTGGTCGGCCTCGGAGTCGCCGCCGGCTGGGCCCTGGTGCCCGACGCGGACCACGCGAGCGCGACCGTCTCCCGCTCGGCGCCGGGCGCCTCCCTGCTCACGGCGACCGCGGGCCGGATCAGCGGAGGGCACCGGCACGGGATGCACTCGCTGCTCGCGGTCGCCGTCGTCTGGTACCTGGTGCCGGTGCTCACGGCGCTGCGCTTCCCGGTGCCGGTCGTCGGCCCCGTCGCCGTGGCCGCCGTGCTCACGCTGCCCGCCCTCGCGTTCGCCGCGAAGGCCGTCCGGGCCGCCCCCTCCTGGCGCATCGCCTGGGCCGGGGCGACGGTCGTCACGGTCCTGCTCGTCGCGCTCGCCGACGGCACCTGGGCGTGGCTCCGGGTCGCCGCGACGCTGGGCTACCTCGTGCACGTGGCCGGCGACGCCCTCACGACCGGCGGGATCAACTGGCTGTGGCCGCTGCGCGTGCGCCTGCCGCGGCGCCTGCGCCGGACACCGCTGCGCCACGTCTGGACCACCGGCGGCTACGCCGCGCTGCCCGTGCTGGGCTCCGCCGGGTCCTGGCGCGAGACGGTCCTCTACTGGCTGATGTCCGCGGCGACGATCGTGCTCACCGCCTCGATGATCACGGCCGAGCTGCTGTAGCCCGGGGCGCCCTCCTCAGAAGACCTTCCCCGGGTTCATGATCCCCAGCGGGTCGAACACGGCCTTGATCCCGCGCTGGAGCGCCAGCGAGTCCTCGCCCAGCTCCTCCGCCAGCCAGCGCCGCTTGAGCAGTCCCACGCCGTGCTCGCCCGTGAGCGTGCCGCCGAGGGCCAGGGCCGTGCGGAAGAGCTCCGCGGCGGCGCCCCAGACGTCCTCCCCCACGGGTCCGTCCCCCGCGGGCAGCACGAAGTTCGGATGGAGGTTCCCGTCCCCCGCGTGGGCGACGGTGGGGATGCTGAGCCCCGTCCGCTCCTCGATGCCGCGGATCGCCGCGAACATCGCCGGCAGCGCGGAGCGGGGCACGCAGACGTCCTCGATCAGCACCCGGCCCTCCGCCTCGAGCGCCGGGTGGAAGGCCCGGCGGACGGCCAGCAGAGCCTCGCCCTCGGCCGGGTCCTCGGTCGCCTCGGCGGCGCCCCCGGAGGCGGTCACGATCTCGAGGACGCGCTGCGACTCCTCCGCCGCTCCTCCGCCGTCCGTCTGGACGAGGAGGTAGGCGGCACCGCGGTCCAGGGCCGCTCCGGTGTAGCGCGAGATCGCGGCGAGCGCCGCCTCGTCCATCAGCTCCATCACCGCGGGACGGAGCCGCGCGGCGGTGATCGCAGCGGAGGCGGCGGCCGCGGCGACGACGCTCGGGAAGTACGCGCCGACCGTGACCACGCGCCCGGTCGGGATCGGGCGGAGCTTCACGGTGGCCTCCACGATGACGCCCAGCGTCCCCTCGGAGCCGGTCAGGAGCGCGGTGAGGTCGTACCCGGTGACTCCCTTCACGCTGCGGCGGCCGGTGCGGAGCAGGCGTCCGTCGGGGAGGACGACCGTCAACCCGAGCACCGCCTCGCGGGTCACGCCGTACTTGGCGCACAGCAGCCCCCCGGCGTTCGTCGCGATGTTGCCGCCGATGCTCGAGATCGCGCGGCTCGCGGGGTCGGGCGAGAAGACGAGGCCGTGCGGAGCGACGGCGTCCGACAGCGCCTGATTGATGACCCCGGGCTCGACCACCGCCAGCTCGTCCTCGAGCGACACCTCGAGGATGCGGTCCATGGCGGCGGTCGAGAGGACGAGCGCTCCCTCGCTCGCCACTCCCCCGGCAGCGAGGCCCGTTCCCGCTCCGCGCGGCACGACCGGGAGCCGGTGCTCCGTCGCTATGCGCAGCGCCGCCTGCACGTCCTCGACCGAGCGGGCAGCGACGAGCGCGAGCGCGCGACCCGGTGCGGAGAAGCCCGACTTGTCGGTGTGCACGGCCTCGAACCCGGGGCCCTCGGTCAGGACCGCGTCGCCGAGCGCATCGCGCAGCTGTCGGAGGATCTCGTCGTCGTGCATGGTTCACTCCGTGCGGTCGCGGGCGGGTCCTGCCGATCCTTCCACGGGCGCGGGGCAGGATGGCGGGATGACCGGAGAGACGCGATGGCCGCGGTGACGAGCGCGGGGATCCTGCTGCACCGCGAGGGCCCCTCCGGCACCGAGGTGTTCCTCGGGCGGATGGGCGGCCCCTTCTGGACCCGGCGCCCCCGCGCGTGGACGATCCCGAAGGGCGTGCACACGGGCGACGAGACGCCGCTGGACGCCGCGCGCCGAGAATTCGAGGAGGAGACCGGCGCTCCTCCGCCCGACGGGGAACTGACCCTCCTCGGCGCGTTCCGGCAGAGCGCGGCCAAGACCGTCACCGTCTTCGCCGGGCGCGGACTCGCGGACACCGCCTTCGTCGCGAGCAACACCTTCGAGCTGGAGTGGCCGCGGGGCTCCGGCGTGCTGCGCAGCTTCCCCGAGCTGGAGGACGCCCGGTGGCACCCGCTCGACGAGGCCCGCTCGCTGGTGGTGGCCGGGCAGGTCGCCGCCCTCGACGCGCTGGCCGAGCTGCTGGCGGATCCGGACGGCGGGGACCGGGCCGGCACCGCCCCCTAGTCGGCGGTCGCGTAGACCCGCAGGCCCAGCGGCACGATCCGCACCACGGCCTCGTCGAATCCGTCGCGGGAGCCGTCGAAGCGCTCGGTCTCGCCGTCGTGCGCCCACTCGGGGTCGTCCCCCGCGGGCCGGCGCGCGCCGACGGTGATCTCCGGCGTCGAGAACGACTCCACCACCGGTGCCCGCCAGCCGGGCACACGGCCGACCACCGGGGTCGCCGTACGGCCGAGCAGGAGCGAGAACGCTCCCCGGGTGCGCGGAGTCCGTCCTGAGTGCAGGATGCGCACGTCGAGGTGGCCGTCGTCGAGCCGACGCCGGGCGAGCGGGGCGGCCGTGCGCGGGTGCTCCTGGTTCACCCCGACGAAGTACGACCAGACGAGCTGCGTGCGCCCGTCGCGCCGGAGCTCGAACGGATCGGTGCGCCGCACGACCGAGAGGGCCGCGATCACGGCGGCGAGCGGCTTCCCGATCCGCTTCTCGCGCTTCTCGCGGGCCGCGACGAACTCCGGGTAGACGCCGATCGAGACCGTGTTGAGCACCGTGACCGGGTCTCCCCCGTCCGCGACGACCTCGGCCACGTCGACATCGCGGCGCTCGCCGATCGTCGCCGCGTCGAGCGCGTCATGGACGGTGAGCAGCCCCAGCGCCTTCGCGAAGTGGTTCATGGTCCCGCCCGGCAGCACGAGCAGCGTCATCCCCTCGGCGCGGGCGAGAGCGGCACCGACCGACATGGTCCCGTCCCCGCCGTAGATCCCGAGCACCCGGGGCGGAGAGTCCCCCGAGCGCGCCTCGCGCACCACGTCGGCGAGGTCCTCCCCCTCGGTCAGCCGGTGCACGCGCGCCTTCGGGAACCGGGCTCGGACCAGCGGCTCGGGATCGGGGCGGTGCGAGTCCCGGCCCGCGCCGGGGTTGAGGACCACGAGGAGGGCGGCGCCGTCCCCCAGCGGGCTGCGGTCGACGGGGGGCCGGGTCGCGCGCTCCGAGACGGGCACGTGGCGCGGCTCGGCCGGCAGGACGGCTCGGCCGAAGACCGCGACCGCCGCGCCGAGCGCCGCGCCGCCGAGGACGTCCGAGAGCCAGTGGACGCCGACGTGCAGGCGGGAGAAGGCCACGGCGGCGGCGAGCGGGGCGACCGCCGCCCCCACTCGGGGCGACTCGAGCGCGACCCCGGCGGCGAAGGCAGCGGCGCTCGCCGCGTGCCCCGAGGGGAAGGACGCCGACGTCGGCACCGTCGCCAGGCGCCGGCCGACCGGGACGTCGACGAGGAGCGGCCGGTCGCCGCCGAACACGCGCTTGCCGACCAGGTTCGCGAGCGCGCTGGCCGCGGCGAGCGAGGCGGTCCCCCGCAGAGCCTCGCGGGGACGGCCCGCCAGGAGCAGCAGAACGCCGACGCCGGCCCAGAGGACTCCGTGGTCCGCGGCCCGGGAGAGCCCCACGAGCGCCCCGTCGACGACGGTCGACGGGCGACGGGCGTTCAGCCGCCGGGCCGCACGAGCGTCCGCCCGGCGCACGACGCGCGGGACAGTGACGAGTCGGCGGAGCAGGACGGACGGGGGTCGGGTTCCGCGGAGGGCCATGCGCTCAGCGTAGGAGGAGGCGCCTCCGCGGTCCCTGGACCGGTCGACGGCGCGCTACACCTCGCCGAAGCCCGACTCGACCAGATCGCCGAGCCGGCCGACCGCCTCCTGGGCCTGCGGCCCCGACGCCGAGAGGACGACCTCGTCCCCGCGGTCGAGCCCCAGCGACATCACGCCGAGCAGGCTGGTGGCGTCCTTGCCGTTCGCGTCGATCCGGGCGTCGAAGGTGGCGGCGAGCGTCACGAAATCGGCCGCGGGACGGGCGTGCAGGCCGTTCGGGTTGATGAGGCGGACGCGGCGCTGCACGCGCTCGTCACCGGGCGGAGCCTCCTCGGCGGGAGCAGCGAGCGCCTCGCCCCGGGCCGACTCCGCGGCGGCGAGCACCTCGTCCAGCGACGCCCCCGTGCCCGCGGCGACGGCGGCCGCGACCGCCCCCTCCACCAGTGGGGCGTCGGCGATCCGGACCCGGGCGCGCGCGTCGTCGTCGAGGAACTCGACCGCGGTCTCCGCCGTCATGATCGCCGAGCCGAGGTCGCAGAGGACGACGACCCCCTCGCCGGAGTCCGCTTCCGCCAGGGCCGCCGTGATGCGGTCGAAGCTGGTGCCGATGCCGCCGTCGTCCGTCCCGCCCGCGGCGACCAGCGCGACCGAGGCCGCCATCTGCTCCGCGAGCTCGACCAGCCCCTCCGCCAGCTGCGCGCTGTGCGAGACCAGGACCAGCCCGACGCTCACGCCGCCGCCTCGGCTGCTGCGCGGAGCAGGAGAACGGTCGACACGCTGCCGGGATCACGGTGCCCGATGGCGCGCTCGCCGAGGTAGCTGGCGCGTCCCTTGCGGGCGACCAGCGGGTCCGTCGACTCCGCTCCCCTCTGCGCCGCCTCCGCCGCCGCGGCGAGGACGTCGGCCGGAGCCGCTCCCTCCTCGGCGGCGGCCGCGGCCGCGTCGACCGCCGGCGTCCACGCGTCCACCATCGTCTTGTCGCCCACCTCGGCCTTGCCGCGGAGCACGATGCCGTCCCTCGCCGCGGCCAGGAGAGCTGCGACGTCTGCGCCCTCGAGCGTGTCCTCGCCCGCGACCGCGGCGGAGGCCTTCAGGAACGCCGTGCCGAACAGCGGGCCCGAGGCGCCGCCGACGGTGGAGATGAGCGTCGTCGCGACCAGCTTGAGCACGTCCGCCGGGAGCCCCTGCTCCGGCGCCCCGTCCAGCTTCGCGACCACGGCCTGGAAGCCGCGGTCCATGTTCTCGCCGTGGTCCCCGTCGCCGATCGCCCGGTCGAGCGTGATCAGCTCGACCCGGTGCTCCGCGATCGACTCGGCGGCGCGGCGGATCCACGCCGTCGCCCACGCCGCGTCGAGCCCGGCTCCCTGTGCGTCCTGCATGGTCGTCTCCTCCTCGTGGGCCGCTCCTGCGGCTGTCGTTCCGGTCATGGTGTGCGCGCGGGCGCTCAGCGTCCCCACCGCAGCGCCGCGGTCTGCACCGGGGAGTCCCACAGCTCGGTCAGGGCGTCGTCGAGCTTGAGGACGGTGAGCGAGAAGCCCTGCATCTCGAGCGACGTCGTGTAGTTGCCGACGAGGCTGCGTGCGACGGTGATCCCCTTCTCGGCCAGCGCCTCGGCTGCGCGGCGGTAGGCGAGGTACAGCTCGATCTGCGGCGTGCCGCCCATGCCGTTCACCAGGAGCAGCACCTCGTCCCCGGAGGAGAACGGCAGGTCCTCCAGGATCGGGCCGAGGATCCGGTCGACGATGCGGTCGGCCGGCTCCAGCGCGATCTTCTCCCGGCCGGGCTCGCCGTGGATGCCGATGCCGATCTCGATCTCGTCCTCGCCCAGCTCGAAGCTCGGCTCGCCCGCGTGCGGGACGATGCACGGCGTGAGGGCGACGCCCATCGAGCGCACGTTCGCGATCACCGTCTCGGCGATCGTCGCGACCTCGTCGAGGGAGTCGCCCCGCTCGGCCGCCGCGCCCGCGATCCGCTCGACCAGCACGGTGCCGGCCACGCCGCGGCGGCCCGCGGTGTAGAGCGAGTCCTTCACCGCGACGTCGTCATCGACGATCACGCTGCGCACCTCGATCCCCTCGGCGCCGGCGAGGTCGGCCGCGGTCTCGAAGTTCAGGACGTCGCCCGTGTAGTTCTTCACGATGTGCAGCACACCCGCACCGCCGTCGACGGCCTGCGTGGCCGCGACGATCGGGTCGGGCGTGGGCGAGGTGAAGACGGGACCGGGGACGGCGGCGTCCAGCATCCCGAATCCGACGAAGCCCGCGTGCAGCGGCTCGTGCCCGCTGCCGCCTCCGCTGACGATGCCCACCTTGCCCGAGCGGGGCGCGTCGGCCCGCACCACGAACAGGGGATCCGACACCACCCGGACCAGGTCGGCGTGGGCCAGGCCGAAGCCGGCCACCGACTCCGTGACGACGTTCTTCGGGTCGTTGATGAGCTTCTTCATCGAGGTCTCCTCCAGGATCGGGCCACCACTCGGGCGACCCGTGACCTGCGGGCGATCCGGCGCGTGGTGGATCGCCGCCCGCACCGTCGCGGACAGCAGCCCCACGTTACGCCCTGCGCTCGCGCCTACGGCAGCGGGACGACGGCGCGCTGCGTCTCGCGGACCCACTCCTCGAGCTTGGCCGTGGCGGCCCCGGAGTCGACGGCCTCCGCCGCGCGGTCCATCGACGTCCGCAGGCGCTCCAGGACGGGCGTGCGCACCAGGTCCGGGTCGCGCGCCAGGTCGAACGCCGCGAGGCCCGCGGCCGCGTTCAGAAGGACGATGTCGCGGACGGGGCCGCCGTCTCCCGCGAGCACCGAGCGCACCACGCTCGCGTTGTAGGCGGCGTCGCGGCCGCGCAGCTCGTCGATCCGCGCGCGGGGCAGGCCCAGGTCGCGCGGGTCGAGGTCGTGCTCGACCACGGAGCCGCGCGACACCTCCCAGATGTGGCTGTGACCCGTGGTGGTGAGCTCGTCGAGGCCGTCGTCCCCGCGGAACACCAGAGCCGTCGCCCCGCGCGTCCGGAACACGCCGACGACCAGCGGCACCCGGTCGAGGTGCGCCACTCCGACCGCCGACGCCTCGGGACGCGCCGGATTGCAGAGCGGGCCGAGGAAGTTGAACACCGTCGGCACGCCCAGCTCGGCGCGCACCGGACCGGCGTGCCGGAAGCCGGGGTGGAAGAGGGACGCGAAGACGAAGGCGATCCCCGTCCGCCGGAACACCTCGGCCACCCGCTCGGGGGAGAGGGAGAGGTCGACCCCGAGTGCCGCGAGCACGTCGGAGGAGCCGGAGGAGGAGGACGCGGCCTTGTTCCCGTGCTTCACGACGGGCGTGCCGGCGGCGGCCGCGATGATCGACGCGGTGGAGGAGATGTTGACGGTCCCGAAGCGGTCCCCGCCCGTCCCGACGATGTCCAGGGCCATCGGGTCCACGTCCAGCGGCACCGCGTGGTCGAGGATCGCGTCGCGGAAGCCGACGATCTCGTCGACGGTCTCGCCCTTCGCCCGGAGGGCCACCAGCAGTCCGGCGAGCTGCGCCGGAGTCGCCGCGCCCTCCATCACCTGCTCCATGGCCCACGTCGCCTCGGAGACGCTCAGATCGGAGGACTCGAGGAGTGCGCTGAGAACGTGCGGCCAGGACAGGGTTTCCGACATGGCTCCCAGATTATGCGACGAGGATCGCCTCCCGGCTAGTGCGACTTCCCTCCCCTGCCATCGGCCATAATGGTCTGTGTGACGAGCACCTCTCTCTCCCCCACGGCCACCGCGCCCGTAGTGAACCGACCCAACCCGGTCGCGGTCGGAACGATCGTCTGGCTGGGCAGCGAGGTCATGTTCTTCGCGGGCCTCTTCGCGATCTACTTCACCCTGCGCAGCACCTCTCCCGAGCTCTGGGGCGCCGAGACCCAGATCCTCAACGTCCCCTACGCGGGCGTGAACACGGTGATCCTCGTGGCCTCGTCGTTCAGCTGCCAGTTCGGCGTGTTCGCCGCCGAGCGGCTGCAGCCGCGTGCGACGGGCCTCAGCCCGTTCAAGTGGGGCATGGTCGAGTGGTTCTTCCTCACCTACGCCCTGGGCGCGGTCTTCGTCTCCGGCCAGGTGCTCGAGTACGCGACCCTCGTCTCCGAGGGCGTCACGCTCTCCAGCAACGCCTACGGCTCCGCCTTCTACCTGACGACCGGCTTCCACGCCCTGCACGTCACCGGCGGCCTCATCGCGTTCCTCCTCGTCATCGGCCGCGGCTTCGCGGTCAAGAACTTCGGCCACAAGGAGGCGACGAGCGCCATCGTCGTCTCGTACTACTGGCACTTCGTCGATGTCGTCTGGGTCGGCCTGTTCGCCGTCATCTACTTCCTCAAGTGACGCGCCCGCCGATGCCCCACTCCACTCCCGACCCCCGCAGGAAGGACGCCTCGATGGCCTCCCCGAAGACGAAGAGCCGAGCCAAGAAGGGTCGCCGCCACCCGCTCGCCACCCTGGCCCTGATCGCCATCGGCCTCGGGCTCACCGGCGGGACCTACGCCGCGGTCGGCGTCGCGACGTCCGCCTCCGCGGAGACGTCGTCCACCAGCCAGCAGACGATCGACGAGGGCTCGAAGCTCTTCGCCGCGAACTGCGCCACCTGCCACGGCCTCGACGCCGCGGGCACCGACAACGCTCCCTCCCTCATCGGAGTGGGCGCGGCGTCGGTCGACTTCCAGGTCGGCACCGGCCGCATGCCGATGCAGATGCACGGCCCCCAGGCGCTCGAGAAGCCGGTGCAGTTCACCGACGAGCAGGTCGGCGAGCTCGCCGCCTACGTCGCGTCGCTGGCCCCCGGCCCCGCGATTCCCGAGGGCGAGGTCCTCGACGGACAGGGCGACGCGGCGAACGGCGCCGAGCTGTTCCGCATCAACTGCGCCATGTGCCACAACGTCGCCGGAGCCGGCGGCGCGCTCACCGAGGGCAAGTTCGCTCCCCCGCTGGGCGGCGTGACCGAGGCGCACATCTACGAGGCGATGGTCACCGGCCCGCAGAACATGCCGGTCTTCAACGACCTGAACATCTCGCCCGAGGACAAGCGCGACATCATCTCGTACCTCAAGTACATCGAGGCCAACCCGTCCCCGGGCGGATTCGCGCTCGGCTCCCTCGGGCCGGTCGCGGAGGGCCTGTTCCTCTGGATCTTCGGCCTCGGCGCGATCGTGGCCCTGACGGTGTGGATCACCGCCCGATCCAACTAGACGACTGCAGCGCCCTGACGGGCGCGACTGACCCACGGCACCGACTGGTGCCGACACGGCGTGAAAAGGAGAACCATGGCAGAGCACGATGAGGGTGGCACGGACCTCGCCACCTCGTCGGCCACCGGGCACGGAACGGCTCCGGCCGGCACCGCGGTCGTGACGCGGGACCGCGTCCAGGACCCGGGCCTCCCGCCGCACCGCCCCCGGATGACCGACCTCGACCCCAAGGTCGAGAAGCGTGCCGAGCGCACGGTGTACACGCTCTTCTACCTCTCCTTCGCGGGCTCGATCTTCGCGGTCGCCGCCTACATGGCGTTCCCGATCACCGAGGACGTCGCGTCGGTCCGGCTGAACACGCTGTTCATCGGCCTGGGCATGTCCCTCGCGCTCCTGGGCATCGGCATCGCCGCCGTCCACTGGGGCAAGCAGCTGATGTCGGACCACGAGGGCATCGACATCCGCCACCCCGTCCGCAGCGCGGAGCCCACCCGCGCCCGTGCGCTCGAGATCTTCGACCAGTCCGACAAGGAGTCCGGCTTCGGCCGCCGCTCCCTCGTCCGGAACAGCCTGATCGCCTCCCTCGTCGTGTTCCCCCTGCCCGCCGTGATCCTGTTCCGGGGCCTCGGCCCGCAGGACCAGAACCCCGTCGCCCTCCTCAAGACCACCCTGTGGGAAGAGGGCACGAGGCTCACCCTGGACCCGTCGGGAGCGCCGATCCTCGCATCGGACGTCACCCTCGGATCCGCCTTCCACGTCATCCCCGAGGGTCTCAACGACGCCGAGGGCAAGCTGGAGGAGAAGGCCAAGGCCGCCGTCCTCCTGATGCGCCTGAAGCCGGAGGACCTCATCGTCAGTGAGGGTCGCGAGACCTGGAACTACGACGGAATCGTCGCCTACTCCAAGATCTGCACGCACGTCGGCTGCCCTGTGGCGCTGTACGAGCAGCAGACCCACCACCTGCTGTGCCCGTGCCACCAGTCGCAATTCGACATCACGCGCGAGGCCGCCGTCATCTTCGGCCCGGCGAAGCGTCCGCTTCCGCAGCTCCCCATCACCGTCGACGCCGAGGGTTACCTGGTCGCCAGAAGCGACTTCACGGAGCCCGTCGGACCGTCCTTCTGGGAGCGATGACTCACATGTCCACCACCACCCCCTCACGCCCCTCCAGCTCCCCCGCGGAGCCCGAGGACGGCGTCATCCTCGGATCCGGCAAGTTCCAGAAGGGGTACGTCGGAGCGGCGTCGAACTACATCGACGAGCGCACGAGCATCTCCGCGGTCGTCAAGGAGTTCGGTCGCAAGATCTTCCCCGACCACTGGTCCTTCCTCCTCGGCGAGGTCGCGCTCTACAGCTTCGTCATCATCCTGCTGTCGGGCACCTTCCTCACCTTCTTCTTCCAGGCCTCGATGGTCGAGACGCACTACGAGGGCAGCTACCTGCCCCTCAAGGGCATCGAGATGTCGGCGGCGATGTCGTCCTCGCTCGACATCTCCTTCGACATCCGCGGCGGCCTGCTGATGCGGCAGATCCACCACTGGGCGGCACTGCTGTTCGTGGCCTCGATCGGCCTGCACATGCTGCGCATCTTCTTCACCGGTGCGTTCCGCAAGCCCCGCGAGCTCAACTGGGTCATCGGCTTCGTCCTCTTCATCCTCGCGATGGCCGAGGGCTTCACCGGCTACTCGCTCCCCGACGACCTGCTCTCGGGCAACGGCCTCCGCATCATCGACGGCATGGTCAAGGGCATCCCGATCGTCGGCACCTGGATCTCGTTCCTGCTCTTCGGCGGCGAGTTCCCGGGCACCGACATCGTCGGCCGCCTCTACACGCTGCACATCCTGCTGCTGCCGGCGCTGGTGCTCGCGTTCATCGCCCTCCACCTCGTGTTCGTGGTCGTCCACAAGCACACCCAGTTCCCCGGTGCGGGCAAGACCGAGCAGAACGTCGTCGGCTACCCGGTGCTGCCGGTCTACGCCGCGAAGGCCGGTGGATTCTTCTTCATCGTCTTCGGCGTCGTCGTCCTCATCGCCTCGCTGTTCACGATCAACCCGATCTGGAACTACGGCCCGTACGACCCCTCGCCCGTCTCCGCGGGAACCCAGCCCGACTGGTACATCGGGTTCGCCGACGGCGCCCTGCGCCTCGTCCCGCCGGGACTTGAGTGGGCCATCCCGGGCATCGGAACCCTGTCGTTCAACATCCTGATCCCGCTCGTCGGTCTCGGACTGTTCATCGCCGTGGTCATGCTCTACCCGTTCCTCGAGGCGTGGATCACCGGTGACAAGCGCGAGCACCACCTGCTCGACCGCCCGCGCAACGCCGCGACCCGCACCGCGATCGGCGCCGCTGGAGTCAGCTTCTACGCCGTCCTCTGGGCCGCCGCCTCATCCGACCTCATCGCGACGCACTTCCACCTCACGATGGAGGGCGTGATCCACAGCCTGCAGTTCCTGCTCATCGCGGGTCCGTTCATCGCGTACTTCATAACCAAGCGCATCTGCCTGGCGCTGCAGAAGAAGGACCGCGAGATCGCGCTGCACGGCTTCGAGTCGGGCCGCATTGTCCGCCTCCCCGGCGGCGAATTCATCGAGGTGCACCAGCAGCTCGACGAGTACGAGCGCTGGAAGCTCGTCGGTCAGGACGAGTACGAGCCCCTGATGATCCGTCCGGACTCGCGTGGCCGCATCACCGCCCCGCAGCGCGTCCGCGCCGGCCTCTCCCGCTGGTTCTTCGAGGACCGGATCACCCCCGTCACCCAGAAGGAGCTCGAGAGCTCGCACAGCGAGCACTGATCCTCCCCCCGAAGGGCCCGGACGTTCATTCGTCCGGGCCCTTCGTCGTTCCTGCAGCGGGGCGGCGCCTGACTCCTGGAGCGGTGGAGGTCGGCGGTGGACCGGGAGCCGGTGAGACCGGATCACAGCGCCTCGACGGCGACAAGCCGGCAGGAAGGTGGGGCGATACTCCGGACCTCGAGACCTCCGCTCCTTGGATCACGAGACGCCGTCTCACCGCCGAGCTGGAGACGTCCGCCCCCGTCCGATCATGGAGTGATCCAGCCCCTCTGCATGCTCGCAGTGTGGTCGTCCGGTGAGGTACTCGGTTCCCGTACACGTCGAGACGCTCCGGATCAGTTCGAGGGCACCCGTCCCCAGCAGGCCTATCAGGACTGCCCTCCCCCCACTCACGGTCGAACCCTCTGTGATCGGCGACGGCGACGCTCGCCGGTGCGACAGAGGAGGCGACCTCCGGACATCGACGACCGTCGCTGCAGCGGCGTCTCAGGCTCCCTGTCGTCGCGCCGACCGGCACACAACCCGTTAGCAGTACCGAGGAGCTCCACGAGCTGCAGGGGCGCGCGCGGTTCCGTCGGGGTGCAGGCTCCACTGGGTTCAGAACGGTGTGCAGAGGTCCGCAGGGCGGCGCAGGCGCCAGAACAGGCGCAGCAGCCCCAGTACAGCCGCAGGCGCAGCAGTATCCGCAATCCGTAGCGCGCCACCGCCGTCGGCACGCCCACAGCCGCACAGGAGAGCCGCCACAGGCGTAGCCCGCTTACCCGCGACCAGAGCAGGAGCCGTCGCAGCGCAGACCCGTAGGGGTGATGACGCAGGCCGACGCTCCTGCTCGGCGCCGCCCGCTGCACTGCCCTGCGAGCTTCCACGTCGCGGGCCGTCGGGATGTGCCCAGACGAGTTCCTCCGCGCAGGACGCCTCGGTGTCCCGCCAGCAGGACACCGCGAGAGATCCAGCTCACCTCGTCATCCCTCACTGAGCGATCCCGGCCCTCACCGGGAGGCCCCGGCCCTCACCGGGAGGTCCCGGCTCTCACGGGGAGGCTCGATCCGCCACCGATCGGCGAATGACGCCCCTGCACGCAGCCGAACGGCCGAGCCGACCGGGCCCCGACCGCGCATCGCTTCCTCCTGGATAGGCGAAAAGGCCGGGTGCACGGAGCCGAAGCCCTCGTGCACCCGGCCCTCGGCCGTGCGATGCGCCCTATCGGGCGAAGTACCCGCGGTAGTACTCGTACACCCAGCCGGCGATGGCGACCAGGAAGAGTCCGACGGCGATGTAGGTGATCCAGAACCCCACGGCCAGGCCGAGGAATCCGAGGGCCGCGGAACCGCCCAGGATCAGCGGCCACCAGCTCCACGGGCTGAAGAAGCCCAGCTCGGGGTCTCCGTCATCGATGTCCGCATCGAGGCGGTCCTCGGGGAGCTCGGCACCCTGCGCCTTGTGGACGCGGCCGACGTAGAACGCGATGAACGCGCCCAGCACGGCCGAGAGGCCGATGCCGACGGTGCCGACCCACTCCACCTGGCCCGTGTCGAGCAGCGACCACACGATGTACGTGATGTCGGCGAGGAGGAAGAAGCCCGCGAGGAGCCAGAAGAGATTGACGTTGGCGCGCATGGCCCTACTTCACCGTGCCTTCGGACTTGTCGTACGTGGGGGCGTCCGGAGCGTCCTTCGCCGGACCGATTCCGACGGGGATGCCGGCCTCGGGGTGGTTGAGGTCGAACGCCGGGGCCTCGCTGCGGATGCGCGGGATCGAGGTGAAGTTGTGGCGGGGCGGCGGGCACGAGGTGGCCCACTCGAGCGACCGGGAGAAGCCCCACGGGTCGTTCACCGTCACCTTGGGCGCCTTGCGGGCCGTGATGTACACGTTCAGGAAGAACGGGATCAGCGACACCGCGAGGATCATCGCTCCGACCGTCGACACCTGGTTCATCCAGGTGAAGCCGTCCTCGGGCAGGTAGCTGGCGTAGCGGCGCGGCATGCCGACGACGCCCAGCCAGTGCTGGATGAGGAAGGTGGTGTGGAAGCCGATGAACAGCAGCCAGAAGTGCCACTTGCCCAGTGTCTCGTTCAGCATCTTGCCGGTCCACTTGGGCCACCAGAAGTAGAAGCCCGAGAACATCGCGAAGACGACGGTTCCGAACACGACGTAGTGGAAGTGCGCCACCACGAAGTACGAGTCCGAGACGTGGAAGTCGAGCGGGGGCGACGCGAGGATCACGCCGGTGAGTCCACCGAAGGTGAAGGTGATCAGGAAGCCGATCGCCCAGATCATCGGGGTCTCGAAGGTCACCGATCCGCGCCACATGGTGCCGACCCAGTTGAAGATCTTCACGCCGGTCGGAACCGCGATGAGCATGGTCATCAGCGAGAAGAACGGCAGCAGGACCGATCCGGTGACGTACATGTGGTGCGCCCACACCGTCACGGAGAGAGCGGCGATCGCGATGGTCGCGTAGATCAGCGTCTTGTAGCCGAAGATCGGCTTGCGGCTGAAGACCGGGAAGACCTCGGACACGATGCCGAAGAACGGCAGCGCGATGATGTACACCTCGGGGTGGCCGAAGAACCAGAACAGGTGCTGCCAGAGCAGGACGCCGCCGTTGGCCGCATCGTAGATGTGTGCGTCGAACACGCGGTCGGCGCCGAGGGCGAACATCGCGGCGGCGAGCACCGGGAACGCGAGCAGCACGAGGATCGACGTCACCAGGATGTTCCAGGTGAAGATCGGCATGCGGAACATCGTCATGCCGGGAGCGCGCATCGTGATGATCGTCGTGATGAAGTTCACCGCGCCGAGGATCGTGCCGAAGCCCGAGAGGGCGAGGCCGAAGACCCAGAGATTGCCGCCGAGCCCTGGTGAGAACGTCGTGCTCGACAGTGGCGCGTAGGCGAACCAGCCGAAGGACGCCGCACCCTGCGGGGTGACGAATCCGGCGACCGCGATGAGCGAGCCGAAGCTGTAGAGCCAGTACGCGAAGGCGTTGAGGCGGGGGAACGCGACGTCGGGGGCGCCGATCTGCAGCGGCATCAGGACGTTGGCGAACCCGGCGAAGAGCGGCGTCGCGAACATCAGCAGCATGATCGTGCCGTGCATCGTGAACAGCTGGTTGTACTGCTCGCGCGTCTCGACCACGTTCAGGCCGGGCTCGAACAGCTGGGCGCGGATGACGAGTGCCATCACGCCGGCGATGCAGAAGTAGATGAACGACGTGATCAGGTACATGTACCCGATGACCTTGTGGTCGGTCGACGTCATCCAGCGGACGAGGACGTTCGCCTTGCGCTGGACCGGCGGAGTGCCGGCGGTGCGCGTCGGGCGGGGTGCCGTGGCGGTGCTCATGCTCCCTTACTCCTCGTTCTCGCGGGCCGGCGCGCCGGTTCCGGGAAGGTTCGAATTGCGGTTGTACTCGGCGCCGAGCTGACCGGTCTGGCCCGCGTCGCGCAGCGACTGGATGTAGTCGTCGTACTCGCCCTGCGAGACGACCTTGACGTTGAAGAGCATCGCGGAGTGGTACTCGCCGCAGAGCTCGGCGCACTTGCCCGCGTAGGTCCCCTCCTTGAGCGGCGTGACGTACATGTAGTTCGTCTTGCCGGGGATCATGTCCTTCTTGTAGAGGAAGTCGACGACCCAGAAGGAGTGGATCACGTCGCGCGCGTCGAGCTGGATCTTGATCTTCTGTCCGACGGGCAGGTAGAGCGTGGGGATCTCGGACTCGACGAGCGAGCCGGCCGCGTCCCCGCCCTCCTGGTACTGGCCCTGGATGCCGGCGGAGTAGACGTCCTCGTCGACGTAGTTGAAGTCCCACGCCCACTGCTTGCCGTACACCTGGATGGTCTCGTCCGGGTCGTCGTAGGGCTGCTCGATGGCCGCCTGGTCGCGCGCGGTGAAGGCGAAGAAGCCGATCACGAGGATCAGCGGCACGATCGTGTAGAAGATCTCGATCGGCATGTTGTAGCGCAACTGGACCGGCAGGCCGGTCTGCCCCTTGCGACGGCGGTAGACGACCACCGCCCAGATGGTGAGACCCCACGTGACGACGCCGACGGCGAGCAGGACGATCCAGGAGGTGACCCAGAGTCCGATGACGCGGTCGACGTGGTTCGTCGTGCCGGGTTCGGTGGGGAGCCAGCCCTGGAGCTGCTCTTGCGTGCAGCCCGCGAGGACGAGGGCGAGGGCTCCTGCGACGGGGGCAGCGACCCATCTGCGGATTCGGCGATTGAAGCGCACCGGTGACCTTTCGGAAGACTGGGGACCAGTTCACACGAAACTGTATTAGACCGGCTCCAGCCTACCCTTCCGCTCCGGCGGCCCGGTGCACGACGACCCGCTCTTGACGTCCCGGCCGAGTGGTGCAGTCATGACGAACGGCGCCCGACGGGCCACCGGGGTGGACTGTCGGACGCCGTTCGGAGGCGCTGCGGCCCGGGGCCGCGCGGCGTCAGTGGAAGCTGTCGCCGCAGGCGCAGCTGCCGCCCGCGTTGGGGTTGTCGATGGTGAAGCCCTGCTTCTGGATGGTGTCCTCGAAGTCGATCGAGGCGCCGTCGAGGTAGGGGACGCTCATCTTGTCGACGACGAGGCCGACGCCCTCGAACTCCACCGCGGCGTCGCCGTCGAGGGTGCGCTCGTCGAAGTAGAGCTGGTAGATGAGGCCGGAGCAGCCCCCGGGCTGCACGGCGACGCGCAGGCGCAGGTCGTCGCGGCCCTCCTGCTCGAGCAGGCTCTTGACCTTGGCGGCGGCGGTCGGGGTCATCGAGACGCCGTGGGCCGCGCTGGGCGGGGTGGCGAGGGGGGTCGCCGTCTGGTCGGTCAGTGTGTCTGACATGTCACTCCTCAGGGGACGGGCGGAACGGTCGTCGTGCCTTCCGGGATTCTACGGCTGCAACCCGGGCGGTCACCCGGGTATTCCACGACCGGTGGTCAGTCGCGGTGAGCGGCGGCGCGGAGCAGGAACAGCGCCTCGGTCTGCGCGGCGCGCTTGAAGACGCCCAGGTGCAGCGACTCGTTGGGGCTGTGCGCGCGCGAGTCGGGGTCCTCGACACCGGTGACGAGGATCTGAGCCTCGGGGAACTCGCGCACGAGGTCGGCGATGAACGGGATGCTCCCGCCGATCCCGGTCTCGAGGGGCTCGCGTCCCCACGCGTCCGCCATCGCGCCCTTCACCAGGTCCACGGCCCAGCCGGTCGCGTCGACCAGGAAGGGGCTGCCGGTGTCGACGTCCTCGATCGCGAGCTGAGCGCCGAACGGGGAGTTCGCCCGCAGGTGGCTCTCGATGGCGGCGAAGGCCTCCTCCGCGTCCTGGCCGGGGGCGATGCGGGCGCTGATCTTCACGCGCACGGACGGGACCAGGGTGTTGGAGGCGTCGACGACGCTGGGCGCATCGATCCCGGTGACCGTGACGGCCGGCTTCGACCACAGGCGCGAGAGGATCGCGCCGGTGCCGATCGGCGAGACCCCGTCGAGCAGCCCCGAGTCGCGGCGGAGGTCCTCCTCGGTCGTCTCGGGCACCGCTCCGTCGTGCTCGGTGAGGCCTGCGACGGCGACCGAGCCGTCCTCGTTCCAGAGCGTCGCGAGCAGGCGCACCGCCGCGAGCATCGCGTCCGGGACCGCTCCGCCGAGCATGCCCGAGTGCGAGGCGTGCGCGAGAGTGCTGACGGTGAGGGTGAAGGTGACGTTGCCGCGCAGTCCCACCGTCAGCGCGGGGGTGTCGACGTCCCAGTTGTCGCTGTCGGCGACGATGATCGCATCCGCGCGGAGGGCGTCGTGGTGCTCGCGGAGGAAGGTGGGGAACGAGCGCGACCCGAACTCCTCCTCCCCCTCGATGAAGAGGACGAGCCCGAGGTCGTGGTCCTCGCCCGCGACCTCGCGGAGTGCGCGCACCGCGGCGAGGTGGGACACGACTCCGGCCTTGTCGTCGGCGGCACCGCGCCCGTACAGGCGGTCGCCGCGCACGGTCGGCTCGAACGGAGGCGTCTCCCACGCCGACTCCGCGCCCTGCGGCTGCACGTCGTGGTGGGCGTAGAGGAGGACGGTCGGCGCTCCGTTGCGGGCGGCGCGGGTGGCCAGGACGGCCGGCTGGCCGAGCACGTCGGTGCCGTCGATCGTGGCGCTGTGGATCGCGACGTCGTCGAAGACGCCCGTCTCGCGCGCGAGCTCGGCGATGGCCTCGGCGCTGGCGGCCACGCGGGTGGCGTCGAAGCCGTCCCACGAGACGGACGGGATCCGCACGAGCTGCCCGAGCTGGGCGAGCGAGCGCGGCAGATCGTCGCGGACGGCGGCGAGGACGGCCTCCTCGTCGGAGGAGAGTGCGGGCGGAGTCGGAGCGTCGTGAGCCATGGAGGTAATCTTAAGAGACCCCCGATTCCAAGGACGTTCCCCGTGGCCAAGCACCCGATCGCAACCGACACGCCCGACGACGCCGGCTCCCCCGGCTCCGGGAAGGGCCGGCCGACGCCGACCCGGCGCGAGCAGGAGCTGGCCCGCAAGCGTCCGCTGGTCGTCACCGACCGCAAGCAGGCCGCCCGCGACGCCCGCGAGAAGGCCGCCGTGTCGCGCGAGCAGGCCCGCATCGGCCTGGCCGCCGGCGACCAGCGCTACCTGCCGCTGCGTGACAAGGGTCCCCAGCGCAAGTTCGTGCGCGACTGGGTCGACGCGCGCTTCAGCCTCGGCGAGTTCCTCATCCCGGTGATGGTCGTCGTCCTGCTGCTGAGCTTCTTCCCGCAGCCGGAGCTGCAGTACGCGACGCTGGTCATCCTCTGGGTGTTCTTCCTCCTCGCGGTGATCGACTGCATCCTCCTCGGCATGCGGATGCGCCGGAAGCTCGCCGAGCGCTACGGCGCCGACAAGGTCGAGAAGGGCATCCGCTGGTACGCCGCGATGCGCGCCCTCCAGCTGCGCGTCATGCGCCTGCCGAAGCCCCAGGTCAAGCGCCGCGCCTTCCCCGAGTAGTCGGACGGCGGACCACGAAGGGCCCCTGCGGTCGCGCCTCGCGCGGCTCCGGGGGCCCTTCGTGGTGCACGGCGGGTCAGGAGGCGCGGGCCAGTCCCCGGTTGATGTCCCGAGCCCACAGGGGCCCGCGGTAGATGAAGGCGGTGTAGCCCTGGACGAGGGTGGCGCCCGCGTCGAGGCGCTCGCGCACGTCCTCGGCCGTCTCGACTCCTCCGACAGAGATCACGCAGAAGGCCGCGGGGACGACGCCGCGGATCACGCGGAGCACCTCGAGCGAGCGCGCGGCCAGCGGGGCACCGGAGAGGCCGCCGGCGCCGGCCGCCTCGACCACGGCGCGGTCGGTCGAGAGGCCCTCCCGGGAGAGTGTCGTGTTGGTCGCGATGATCCCGTCCAGACCCAGGCGGACGGCGAGCTCGGCGACCCGGCCGACCTCGTCGTCGGAGAGGTCCGGGGCGATCTTGACCAGCAGGGGCGTCGTGTCGGCGGCGTCCTTGACGGCCGCGAGGAGCGGCTCGAGGCGGTCGATCTCCTGCAGGCCGCGGAGCCCGGGGGTGTTCGGCGAGCTGACGTTCACGACGAGGTAGTCGGCGAGCGGCGCGAGAAGGCGCGTGCTGATCAGATAGTCCTCGATCGCGTCGTCCACCTCGACCACCCGGCTCTTGCCGATGTTGACGCCGATCACGGGGCGGCGGCGCGCGCTGCGCAGCCGGATCAGCCGCAGCGCCGCGGCCTCGGCCCCGTGGTTGTTGAAGCCCATCCGGTTGACGACGGCGCGGTCCGCGATCAGCCGGAAGAGGCGCGGCCGGTCGTTGCCCGGCTGCGCCCGCGCGGTCAGGGTCCCGACCTCGACGTGCCCGAAGCCGAGCGCACCGAAGCCCAGGACCGCGGTGGCGTCCTTGTCGAAGCCGGCCGCGACGCCGAACGGGGTCTCGAAGCGGAGCCCGAGCGTCTCGACCGCGGGCGTTCCGCGCGGGACGGTGGTCCGGCGCACGACCGGAGCGAGGGCTCCGAGGGCCCGGATCACCGGGAAGCTCAGGTGGTGCGCCCGCTCCGGGTCGAGGCGGCGCAGGACGGTGCGGAACAGGAGCGGATACACCCGGGCCTCAGATCTCGTCGGCGCTGTGGGGCACGGAGGTGCGCTCGGCGCGGAGCAGGGTGATCGCCGACTCGAAGTCGTCCAGCGAGTCGAACGCCTGGTAGACGCTCGCGAAGCGAAGGTAGGCGACCTCGTCGAGCTCGCGCAGCGGCGGCAGGATGGCGAGGCCGATGTCGTTCGCGTCGATCTGCGACGCGCCCGTGGAGCGGATGCTCTCCTCCACCCGCTGCGCGAGCACGGCCAGATCGGTGTCGGTGACGGGCCGGCCCTGGCAGGCCTTCCGGACGCCGCTGACGATCTTCTCGCGGCTGAACGGCTCCACGACTCCGCTGCGCTTGATCACGACGAGGCTCGCGGTCTCGGTCGTCGAGAAGCGCCGGCCGCACGACGGGCACTGCCGGCGGCGGCGGATCGAGAGGCCGTCGTCGCTCGTGCGCGAGTCGATCACTCGGGAGTCGGGGTGCCGGCAGAAGGGGCAGAACATCGAGGGCCTCTCGGTCTCAGGCGAAGCGGGCGTCGACGGCGTCGCCGTGGGCGGGCAGCGCCTCGGCGTCGCTGAGAGCGCGGATGTGCGTGGCGACGCGCTCGAGCGCACCGCGGTCGTACGAGATCAGCTGCTGCGGCCGGAGGAAGGTGTAGGCGCCGAGCCCGGAGGAGAAGCGCGCCTGCCCGAGGGTCGGGAGCACGTGGTTGGAGCCGGCGAGGTAGTCGCCCAGGCTCACCGGGGTGGTCGGGCCGAGGAAGATCGCGCCGGCGTCGTGGATCCGCTCGGCCGTCGCGACGGGGTCGGCCGTGTGCAGCTCGAGGTGCTCGGGGCCGTAGGCGTCACTGAACGCGCAGGCGAGCTCGAGGTCGTCGACGATCACGAGCGCGGACTGCGGGCCGTCGAGTGCGATGGCCACGCGCTCCGCGTGGTGGGTGGCGGCGGCCTGGACGGCGACCTCGCGCTCGACTGCGGCGGCGAGCTCGGCGCTGTCGGTGACCAGGACCGCGGAGGCGGCCTCGTCGTGCTCGGCCTGGCTGACCAGGTCGGCGGCGACCAGGCGCGGGTCGGCGGAGTCGTCGGCGATCACGAGGATCTCGGTCGGGCCCGCCTCGGAGTCGATGCCGACCTGGCCGAGCACCTGGCGCTTCGCGGTGGTGACCCAGACGTTGCCCGGCCCGGTGATGATGCTGACGGGGTCCAGCCCGATCGAGTCGACGCCGTAGGCCAGTGCGGCGACGGCTCCGGCGCCTCCGACCGCGTAGACCTCGTCGATGCCGAGCAGAGCGGCCGCCGCGAGGATCGTGGGGTGGACGGAGCCGCCGAACGCCTTCTGCGGCGGCGAGACCAGGGCGATGGAGGCGACTCCGGCGGCCTGCGCGGGCACGGCGTTCATGACGACGCTCGACGGGTAGACCGCCTTGCCGCCGGGGACGTACAGCCCGGCGCGGGCGACGGGCTGCCAGCGCTGGGTGACCGTGGCGCCGTCGTCGAGCTCGGTGGTGCGGGGCGGGGGGATCTGCGCGGCGCTGGCGCGGCGGACGCGCGCGATCGCCTCCTCGAGTGCGCTGCGGATGGCCGGGTCGAGGCGGTCGAGCGCCTCGGCGATCTGCTCGGCGCGGTCGGCTGGGGAGGGTGGCCGGGTCGGTGAGAGCGTCGTGCGTCCGGCTACGGCGATCCGCTCGCACGCGGATCGCCGGTTCGCGGTGT
>NZ_PSTN01000029.1:0-36382 GCF_002930955.1 Rathayibacter sp. AY1A4
GCGCCAGCGGCCCTCATCGTCCAAAATGGACGAGACCAGCTCCCGGCTCGTCGGCCGAGTCGGCGACCGGTCGCTGTTCCTGGCGCGCACGAGCGATCCGGAGACGACGTGCCTGACGAGCTTCGCTGACGAGGACACATGGAACCAAAGCTGCGGCGTCGGCGGGTTCGACTCCACGGTCGACCGGAACACTCTCCATGTCGTCCCGGACGGCGGGAGAGTCGAAGAGACGTGGACGCCGCTGAGCGAAAACGTCTTCATTGACAGTCCTGGTGTGCGGTGACGACGATCGAGGAGCTTCGACTGGATAAGAGAGGCAGGGAGCGGATGACTCAGAATCAAACTCGACTGCTCTCGTTCGCGTCGGCAGGAGCCCCGATCTTTGCAGTCGGGTTCGATGCTCGAGGAGGTCGCGGCGTTTCAAGTGCGAACTCCTTCTACCATCACCCCTCATTCCGACAAACGTTCTGGTCGCGGGTGAACCAGTGAAGCGTCGCGTCAGGTGGCGCTGGATTGCTCTCGCGGTCATCGTCCTCGTGGCGGGGTTTCTTCTCTCAAGCGACCTATCAGGGAGCTGTATGGACTACGTGAACGCGCCAGGCGTGTGCACTCGCGCCAACGAAGACCCGAGAACATGGGTCCTCCTTGTGATCGGTCCCCTGATCCTTGTGGGTGCGCTCTACCAAGCCTTCCGGCGTAGGTGACAGACGAAGAGGTATGCCCCTCTTGGGAGCGACATACTGCTTCGCGGGCGGGAGCGGTTGATCTATGACCGTCCTGGTCGTCGTGCAGAGATGGTTGATCGGTTGAACGGCTGGCGAGGTGCCGATTCGTGGCCCGTCTCAGGTGGCTGGCGGTGCTGTGATCTCGAGAGAAAGTTCGATCTCGATCGGGTCACCGCTGTGTGAGCGTAGGGCAAGAACAGCGGGGCCGGTGGGCAGGTCGGCGGGGAGGTCGAAGGACTCGTTGACAGTGGATCGTTCGCCCTTCGGTATCGGTCGGCCGAGGAGTATCTCTTCGCCGCTCGCGGAAGGGGTGATGGTCACCGTGACGTCCGAAGCTGCGCGGCTCGTGCCTCCGGTGTCTTCACACGTCTCCCAGATGAAGTCGGCGCTGAGCCGGACCACTCCGTCTGGTTGCAAGGTCGACTCTTGAAGCTCGACCGCCTTTGCGGCGCAGGATCCGGCCGAGCTCGAAGTCACGCCGGCGCAGCCGCTAACGCTGAAGACCATGCCTGCCGCGACGACAATGGATGTCAGCCCTGCTGTCCGTCCCTGCCTCATGCAGGTCAGTGAAGCATTGCGCGCTCCTGCTCTCATCACGAGCGCCGCAAACGTCATCAAACCGTTGATGTCCCGCACTCGGCCTTCGGTAGAGATCCGGAGGGCAGCGCCGGTCGAACCTCCCGTAACGGGATCGTCGTCCGGACGGTGAAACTACCCACTGACATCCGGCGTCCGGTGGCGGTCCCCTGCTGAACGGTGCGGGGAGGCAGCCCGTTGCACTTACTGGTCGAGCCGTCGAGCGAAGTGATGGGCGGTGATGTCCATCCGTTCGCGTAGGTAGAAGCGATGCGCCTCGAAGCGTTGCACGCCGGAGTCGAGCTCGATCGCGCTGCACCCCAGTTCCCGGCCTCGCTCCGCTAGGGCGGCTAGGAGTGCCGCGCCGTGACCGTGGGATCGCTCGGCGGCGGCGGTGGAGAGGTCATCGACGTAGAGCTTCCTGATGGCGCTCGTGTTGACGACTACTCGCCAGCCGGCGACAGCCACGCAGCGATCGTCTTGCAGTAGGGCGGTGAAGCGGAGACCTTGGGGCGCGCCTTCTCGCAGTACCAGCTCGAGCAGTTCGTCAGTGAGATGGGGGCGCAGCTCGCGGAGGACGAGAAGAGCGGCCGCCCACCGCGCGTCGCCGGGCTCTAGATCAATGATCACGGCGAGGAGACTAGCGCTCGCATCGTCCCGTACGGGAACGGGTTAGAGGGCGTCCCGTAAGGGGATCGCCCACCGGGACCCCCACGACCTCTTTGGCTGCCCTCTGACGCAGCGGCTCCACGGTGGAGAGCGAGTTCGGGCGGGGTCAGCTCCGGGGTCCTCGGTCGCTCCTGTGACCGGTCGAGCCGCTTAGGCCATCGCGCGTGCGAGTGCCCCGCCGGGAGGTCATCGCGTAGCGACGGCGAGGTTCAGTTTCTCACCGACGCGCAGAATCTCGTCTGAAGGGAAGCGGAACGGGTTGAGGTAGAACAGGTCATCGGCCGTCATGCCGAATCGTGCCGCGACGTCCTCTGCGAGGTCATTGCGGGCGACCGTGTACGACGTCGGCGTTCCGTCCGTCGATGTCGTCTCGCCACGCGCTGCTGCACGTGGGCCGGCGTCCTTGGCTACGAGATCGCTGCGTTGAGGCTTCACGCTCCATTGGACGTCAGCGACAGCAATGATCTTCATCGAGCAGTCGGAATCGTTCTGCGGTTTGGTGGTGATGACGAGCTGATCGATCGCTGTTGGATCGCCGCGGAACTCTGCGAGGTTCCGCCACGCCTTGTAGGGCTTCCCTGACTCCCCATCCGCGAGACGCATCGGGAAGTCGACGTCGAAACAGGTGGTCGTCGCATCGACCGGACTCAGCGCCGCCATGACCGCGACGAAACCTGAGGAAGATGTGGTCGCGGCGGGAATCTCTAGCTCGTCTGATGCCAGAGCCAGCCGGCCGTCAGCCGCACTCAAACGGATGGTGCCGGCCGTCCCATTGCTGCCCGTGAACGTTGCCACGCCAAGGTCACCGGTCAGTGCGGCGTCGGAGCTGCTGTCTGTGGACACCGGAGGCGGAGCCGGCGGTTCAGGCTGTGGCGTGCATCCCGTGACGACGATCAGGCATGCTGCGATCGCGACCGTTTTTCGCGCCTTCGAGAATGTCCCCACCAGCTCAGGGTAAGCGACGTCCCCGCTCTTCCCTTGGTCGTGCGGTTGGGGCGACCGGATGGAGTGCTCGCGATTTCCTCCGCAGAGGTCAGCTAGGGGCTACAGCAGCTTGCTAGTGTCCGGGCCTATGGATGAGCCCCGAAAGCGCGGACGCCCTTTCGTCATCGCGGGAACGACGATCGCGGCTGCAGCCGCCCTCTGTGCTCTCGTGCACTACGCCGGTCTGGCCGTATTCAGGACCGAGGGGGACGTGCCGGCGGCTTCGGCCGTCGACCTTCCAGACGGGAGCGAGCTCGTCAGTGAGACTGTCGAGTGCGCCTCCGGTGGGTGCTGGCGGCTGCTCTCGGTGCGCCCGCCCGACGCGATGACTCCCGAGCAGCTGTCGAGCGAGCTCGGAACGACGCCGCAAGCGCGCATCGCAGGAACACTCTGGGACCCGCGCACCATCACGGTGAGTTCCGCTATCGACGGACCCCTCCTCGAGGTCCGGGCCGATTACTGGTCACAGGAGTACGCGCCCTAGGCGCGCGAGTGACGCGTTCTCGAGTCGACAGCATTGGCGCCCCCCGACTGTTTCGCTGGGGGATCGCTTACCAGATGTCCTGCTCCTCACGCTGCGTCAGGGGCGACGGTGGCGGAGATCCGCCGCGTCCGTTCGATGATCAGGATGTCGGTGACTCGGATGCCGAGTGCGGTGAAGAAGCCAGCCACCGCATTCCAGTAGAGAGTCCAGAGGATGAGGCCGCCAACTTCGTTCTGGTCGTCCCGGGGTGGAGCCCAGTCGGCGTTCGCGGCGTGGACCTGCCAGATCACAGCGAGGGCGATGCACAGCAGGCACGCTCCGAGGCCGAAGGCGAAAAGGATCTTGCTCCCGGAGTTCGTGCAGCCGAATCTCCACAGCACGTTCCTGAGGACGATGAGCCACACGGGGATCGCTCCGAGCGAGAACGTCCATTGCTCCCACGTCACGAGAATGCCCCCGGCTCGCAGCGAGCCGGATCGTCGGCAGGTGCCGTCGTCACTCTTCGGAGAGCGGGGGAGTGGTCGCGATCATTTCAGGAGAAGGTGTCTCGTAACCGCCGATGATGAGCGTGCTGGTGTCGGTCCAGCTCGGCTCGGAGTAGGCAACCGGCTCGGGGTTTCCCGCGGCAGGCTTCTCGCTGGTGATCCCGGTAGCCACCGCACCCACAGCAAGGAAGCCGGCGACGATCCCTGCGACCGTCACGGTAAACACGGTGTTGCGAAGCGTCTGCATCGTGCTGCCCCTCGAGTAGGTCGAATGGTGGGGAGCGTACCAGCGCAGGTGCTCGCGACGCCATGCTACTGGTCCCGTATGGGGATCGTTCACCGGTCCATGGCTCCCTCTAGGTTGTTGCCGCGATGCCGTCTAGTGTCGCGTCATGAGCGAGCGGGCGAAGCGCACGGTTCGATGGGGTTGGGTCAACGTGGCGTTGTTCGCCGTCGCGGCGATGTTCCTGCTGCTAATCACCGTCCAGACGGGTACCTGCACCGATTACGTCGACGGGACTGGAGTGTGCACAATCACTCCGCCGCCGGACCGCCAATGGCTGGTGCTGGTGATCGGTGGCGGGGTTCTCGCTTTCGCGCTCTTCAAGGCGTTTCGTCGGCGCTGACACGCGGCTGGCTCATCTGATCGGGCTGCTCGAGTGTCCAGACAGCGGTCGCCGATCCCGTCCCGTAAGAGGATCGTTCAGCGGGCGGCTGAGGGGGCGGGAACTGTTTTTGGCCGCGCCGTGCAACGCTGCCGAGAGCAGGGCGACACCGGCGGCCCCGCCGGTCTGTCGCGTGCGGCGTCAGCGAAGCCCACACTTCTCGACCGCACCACAACAGTAGAACCACCAGCGCACAGCCTGGCCGTCAGCCAAGATGGCCATCGTTGTGCAGCTAAGCCAGTGTCTGAAATGAAGCGCGCGATATGTGTGACAGGGTTACTCGAAAGCGGCCGGATCGACTGGCGGTCGCCGTCTGACGCTCCAGGCGTATTGCTCGGGTTCAACTCGCTGGCCAGCACTGTAGAGCGCACCGTATGGCCCACCAATTTTCAACGCTGTGACGTGTCCCAGTTTTTTGCGTGCATCCTCTAAAACATCCTCAGAGACACCTGCGGAGAATGGGTATGAGAGGGTGTCCTCCCGAGGCGGCCAGATAAGTAGTAGCGCTTCCTCCTTCGCCCAATTCGCGACGAAGGATTTGAAGGACTTTGGGTCACTATCAATTGTCGTAATCATAAAAAATGAAGTCACGCGTGTAATCGTGTGCAGATAGGTACCATCTGGACGCGCCGCGTCAATAAGGTTGATCCCTCTGGGTCGAGGCTTGGTTGGGTCGCGTCGCGCTATCTGTACTGAGCAGTTGGGTGGGATGTGCCCACCGTTATGAATCATTCTTTGCGCCAGTTGTCTTATACGGTGATACTTCCTCTCCTTCGGAGATCCCTCTTGTTCAACAACCCATAGTCGTTGCAACAAATCAGTCTTTACTCGCCAGCGTGCGACAAGTCTTTGATCGGCAGGCGAAAGTTCAGAGCGAGTGCGTTGAATCATGCCCTTCAGGATGGGTGCCGCGGTGTCCTCGAAGAGGCGCGCGGACCTGCTATTGCAGGGAGCGCACAGCCCAAGGTAGGTGCGTGGTGGCTGGTCACCGGGGAGGGCTGACGCCTGCGCCATTGCGGCGCGGTACCAGACCGGTACTACGTCCTCTTTCGTCAGTTCGCCGTACGCGAGGCAGATCGCGCACGAGCCCACCTTGGGGATCTTCATCGAATTTTGATTTCATTCATGAGGATCATCCTTTAACGGATCGGGGTCGATGGTGCGTTCACGGGACACAGCTTTAGAACGGCGCGCAAACCGGTCGCCCTGCTGCCTGGGGTTGGATCGCCGGAGATGGGTCCGGTGGAGATGGCCTGAGATCGGCAAATTGGACGGTGAGGGCGGCCGAAGCTTCACCTGGCGCGGTCGTTGGCAAACGTGTACCAAACCGCGTACGGTTTGCTGCTTGTTGTGTTGTCCGCCGAACGGTCCTATGTGACTCCCTTAGTCCAGATCCTCGCAGTGCGCCATCGGTGTCGCGCTTCCCGGGTCGGGCCGTATTTCAGCCTAGGGGGCTACAACCGAGCTGACGGGAGGTGGTGGTGCGGGTTGGGACCCGGAAGTGGGTGCGCGTAGAGCGAGGATCGTAGCGGCCAGAGCAGATGCTATTTGTGCTACGCGTACTGCCGATGTGGCTGCGTCGGTGATGTCGGGGTCAATTTCACCCGTAGCGATGAGGTAGGCAAAAAGGTAAGCGATTGCTGAAATTGCGAGCGAGACCAGGGCGGAGAACCAAGCTCCGTCAGGCTCCCGCGAAAGACCGACGATAAGCACGGGAACAGCCCCTATGTATAGGGCGATCGAATCGGGTGCTATCGAGTTATGCGTACTCCATGCCGTGATCGACGTCACGGCGAGTGCGGTAATCACGCAGGTCGAAATGAAGAAAAAAACTTTTCGCCGTGCCGACGCGTTTTTCCAGACCCATTGCGTTGGGGATGACGGCCGTGGGTTCGGGGTTCCGGTCGGAGGGATGCTGGTGCTCACCTCGCGAGTATGTCGCAAACTGAATTGAAGATCCGTCCCCCTTTTGGGCTCTTGTCGCGAGCGTCGTAGGACGACCATGCCACCTTCCGCCCACATTCCCCGTTCTCGCTCGACTCGATGCGCCCTTGACCAGATCGCCCCAGTAAGCCATCCGCGTGCCGATCGGGCGTCATCGGAGCCGGACACTCCTGCGACGACGCTCGGGGTGAGGAGTCGGTCGCGCTGAGCTGAAGGGTTGCGGTGTGCGCGCCGTCTTCGTCGTACCAGACGAACATTTTCGCTCTTGATGAGCTCGGTGAGGCCGAGAGGTGCGATTCGTTGGTTCTGGACGTAGGCGGCTTGCGAATGGGCATAGATCAACGACAGGTGAAACACCCACTCCTCGAGCGGAAGCTCCCCAAGATGGTGGAAGCCGGTCCGGTCGAGGGCGCCCGTCAGGTTCGAGTATGCGGCGGCTAGCGAGAGAGCGGTGGAGTCGAGCGCTGAGGACCTGGAACGGAGGAGGAGACCCGTCGACCGCGGCCACATGAAGTTCGGTCGGAGGCGTCATTTGCGCCCAGACAGCGAGAGTTCGTGAAGGAGACTCACGCGGTCGGGCGCGTAGAACCCTCGCAAAGGCGAAGTCGGCCGTCCCGTATGGGGATCGCTCGGTGCGACACATTCGGCCGGTCGGGACGACGAGCCGCTCAGCCTCACCCGGCCAGACCTAGGGTGGGCAGATGAGTCATCGCTCGGTTGCACTCACGCTCCTGCTGGCCGTGGTGGGCACCATGACCGCGTGCGCGCCGGAGCCCGTTGATCGCGCGCAGCTCACTCAGTGGCGCTCGGACCGTCAGGCTGACATTGACGCGGGCAGTCCCTTCCTCGCTGTGCTGTCATCCGATTCGAGTGCTGGACAGGAAGGGGATCGGCTGGAGGCCGTCTTCGACCAACCAGAGCTGCCCAGCGCCATCACCTTCGAATGCTTCGGGGACGGCACGGTCGAACTGCAGCTCGACTCCGATTCCAAGACCGGCACGGTGACGACGGGTAAGACCACTGTCCAAACCGTCGATTGCGGCGACGGACCGCTCGACATCGACCCGGCATTCCTCGGCACCGATCCGATCGACCTCGTCGGCGTGGCTACAACTGACGCCGATCGCGATACGGCTTGGTTCCTGACCGTGCGTGGGGCGCAGAGCACGTCCTGACGGCTCACCGCTCATGTCGGCTCCCGCGGGGCAATCTGGTTCGGCCCTCAAGGGGATCGTTCACCGGTACACGCAGACGCGACACCGAGCGCCGCGAAAACCCGCGGCGCTGAGTGTCCCGTTAGACCCGTCCGATGATTTGTTCGGTAGGGGGGCGTCAAACGGGATACTGGTCAGATGGCTGAGCTGATCGGATACGCCCGGGTCTCGACGGACAAGCAGGACGCGCAGGCGCAGCGTGACGCGCTGCGCGCTGTGGGGGTGCCGGCGGATCGGATCTACGTCGACGCCGGCCTCACAGGGTCCAACCGTGAGCGGCCCGCGCTGCGCGAGGCCCTGGCCGCGTGCGACACCGGCTCGACCCTGTTCGTGACGAAGCTCGACCGGCTCGCGCGGTCGATTACGGATGCGCGCGACATCGTGGACGAGCTGACCCGCAGGGGAGTGCGGTTGAACATCGGCGGGTCGCTGCACGACCCGACTGACCCGATGGGCCGGCTGCTGTTCAACGTGCTTGCGATGATCGCGGAGTTCGAGGGCGACCTGATCCGGTCGCGCACGCGCGAGGGGATGCAGATCGCGAAGGCGAAGGGGCGCCTGCGCGGCCGCCAGCCGAAGCTCTCCCCGAAGATCGAGGCACACCTTGTGGCGGAGTACCGCTCGGGCAACTACACCGTGGCCGAGCTCTCGGAGCAGTTCGGGGTGACGCGCTCAACGGTCTACCGCGCGGTCGAGCGCTCGAACATGACAGAGTTGCGCGCCGTCGACGTCACCCTTCCGCTCCCCGAGGGAGAGCGGAAAGACTGAGTGCCCAAATGGTCACTTGATGCGGCGTGTCGGATCGCGTTAATCACAGCCACAGCCCTACGTTAAACGCATGGCTTCGACGCGGCGTCCCCGAGGAACGATGGTGGATCCCACCAACGTCGCCTGGACCGTCGAGCGCCAGGCTCGCGACGACTTCAATGTCATGGCGCTGCGCGCGAACGTGTCGGCTGCGGTGTTCTTCGAGCGCCTGGTCGAGCACGTTCAGAGCGAGCTGACCGACGAAGGAATTCCGTCCTGGTGGCCTGCACAGCCGACTCTCCTCGAGGAGGAGCTGCCCATCGACACCCGTTAACGCATTAGGCCCGCCGCTCTCGCGACGGGCCTAGAAGCCTTGGCTTCCCACCTCGCACAGTTTGGCGACTCAGAGGTGTGAAGCAGTCCCACCCAAGAACCGGTATCCAGCCGGGCCTTCGGTGTACCCACCCGGAACGTACCCGGAAGGAATGCCCACATCGTAACAGCGGAGTCCGTCTCCGTGCACACCCGACCCACCCTTTTTTCAGGGGAGGAGTCGGTCGATTGTGCACCTGAGACGCCACAGGCAGCCGCGTCGCGGCCGAACAGTTCTCGAGCGAGCTCATGGAGCCCCGAGCCGGCGCCAGGCGCGTACGGTCCGCTTCCGGCGTGGACGTCCGGAGCGCACTGGTTCGACGCGCTGATGGACGCGCTGGGGACGTCGCCGGGGGAGGAGCTGCGCCGCGCTGCACGTGTCGCTCCGGACACGCTGCTGCGCGTCGCTCGCGCCGACTGGCTGGCGGCCGACGTCGACACCGGGCGCGGTGTGACGACGGCACACGAGACGGTCGCGGCCGCGCTGGGCATGTGCGGCAAGACGGTGCAGCGGGCCCGTGCGCTGATGGAGTCGCTGGGCTTCGCCGCGACGGTTCTCGACGGCCGCTACCTGACCCGCGCTGAGCGGAACGCGGCGCACGCGGCGCACGGCGGCCGACAGCTCCGCATGGCCTCCACGAGGGCGCTGATCATGCCGCGTCCCACGCCGGCGACCTTGCCTGCACCGACGTCACGGACGGGCGAATCTTTCGGTTCTGTGGAGAATGTCCAGCTACCCCGTAGGCGCCCACTTACATCTACAGCCCCAGTTAAAAGACACTCACCAACGCGCGGTGAACCGCGCTCAGGAGCCGCTTCGCGGCAGCCGAGGCGACGGAGTGATGCAAAACGCAGCTCGACCGGTCGGCCGGCGGTTCCCAGATCGATCGAGTTGCAGCGCTTCGCTGCTGCGCTGGCTCATCGCATCCCGTGGCTCGCCCGTGGAGTGCACATCGGGCACGTCGTCGGGATGCTCGACCGCACAGGTATCGACGTCTCCGAGTGGAGCGTCGAAGGGCTGATGTTCGCCATGAACGCCTGGCTGTCTCGCGACGGTCGCCGTGTCCCGGAGACGTTCACGAGCCGCAACGCGCTCGGGTTCTACGGGTGGGTCATCCGCCGGGTCATCACCGAGCACTCGCAGCTCGACACCGCGCGCCGGGTCGCTGCTGCGCAGCGCGACGCCGACCGTGCTCGGGCCGCTGCGGAGCGAGCGGCCGAGGCCGCCCGACTTGCGAGCATCGACCAAGACGAGGTGGACCGGATCATCGCGAAGATGAAGGCCGATCAGCGCGAGTTCGAGCGTGCAGCTCGGGACCGCGAGATGGCCCGCAAGCGCGCCGCCGCCGAGGTCCGCGAGGAGCTGGCCGCGCGCGCTGCGGAGTTGCGCTCTCGGGGCTGAGCACGCACCGAGGCCATCCATCCGATAAGCGGCGCGATGCCGGAGACGGGCGGCCGTCAGGAGTGCCCCGCAGGGGCATCCCGAAGGGACGCGCAGCGCTCTTGACGGTCGATCGGCGCAGGCAAGAGTGAAGCGTCGGATGGACGGCCGGACCGCAGCCGGCGCGCTTGTCGTGGGAACGGAGAAGCCCCCGCGAGCATGAATGCTCTAGCGGGGGCCTCCACAGCGACGAGGGGGGTTGTCGTGCACGATCAAATTACTCGTTCGGCCACGTCGCCAGAGCGTCGTAGTGAACGATCGTCGGCACTCCGTCGACGGTCTGGATCGTCGTGCCGGGCTCTCCGAGTCCGGCCCCGTGTGCGATCGCCGCGAGGACCAATCGAGTGTGCGCCAGGTCGAGGCCGGCGACGTCCTCGCGGAGGTCGACCGGGACTCCCTGGCCGAGAGACGAGGCGATCCGCGCGATGCGCTGCTCGCCTCCACTGAGCGCTCCGATTTCGTAGGCGAGGCGGTCGAAGTCGACGGCGCTCGTCTGCCAGGCGTTGTCGGTCTTGATCCACGGCGCACCGGCGTAGACGAGACGCGACCGGATGAGAAGTTCGACGGCCGCGGCGAGAGGGTTTGAACCCTCCGCCCACGAGCGGACCTGCGCGTGCAAAGCAGCGGAGGCGTGGTTGGTCATGCCACGTTCTCCATCGACTCCGCGCCGTTGTTCTCCGTCAACTCGGCGGCGGGGGCGTCAGCAGTAGTCGACCGTCGAGAGCGGGTGACGCGCGCTCGCGGCTGGTCAGGCCGCGGCACTCCTGCTGCGCGGAGTTCCTTCTCTGACCATCCCGACGCCAGCGCCTCAGCCCAGGCCTTTGCGTGACGGTTCTGCGCGTCAGCGAGAGCGGTCCGAGCAGCGTCCGTGTCGTTCGCGGCGGTAACGATCGTTCGGACGGCATCGACGCGCTTTTCGACAGTCGATTCGAGGAGGCGGCGCGCAGCGTCAGCCGCGTCCTCTGGGTTTCTGGTGTTGTCGCTCATGCCGTCAGGGTACATGCCCAAATGGGCATCTGAAAGGCGCGATTACGTCTCCGTTTCGGAGGCCCAGTTCTACCGCCGCGGAGTGCCGCTCGCGGTCCGGCTTCGTGCTCCTTCGCTACGCTCGGGCACGGCCGGTTTGTGGAGCAAGCTGTCGACTTACCGCCGGTAACTCGCTTGCCGACCTGGCGCTGCGCGCCGGCCGGGGGCATACTGGTCGTATGGTCCCCGCCGATTTGGCGGGTTCGCTGCGCTGGGCCGAAGGACAGGAAGGACACGCCGATGAGCGAAGATCGCGGTCGTGCGTTGTTCAGCCGTAAGCGGCGAGCGAACGTCGAGGGAGACGAGAAGCGGGACAAGCCGTATCGCGTCTACGTCACCGACGAGGAGCGGGTGCAGCTTGAGGCTCGGGCGGTCGTCCAGAGCGTCACGGTTCCCCGGCTGCTCTTCGAGTCCGCGATGAACGCCCAGGTGCGGACCGACACGGAGTGGAAGCAGGCTGTCGCCGAGCTGTTCTCCGTGAACTCTCGCCTCGAGAACCTGACGAACAACGTCAACCAGCTCGCCAAGTTCGCGAACACCGAGGGCCGATTCCCTGACGAGGCTGCGGCGATCTACCGCGAGTTCCAGAAGCTCGCTCCCGAGATTCGCGACGCCGTTCGTCGGGTGGCCGGCCTGTGATTCCGAACGTCACCTACGGCGGCCGCATGGACGGCCTGATGACCTACCTTGCGGGCGAGGGGCGCTCGAACGAGCACACCGAACAGCACCTCATCGCCGGCAACGGCGCGATCATGGCGATGCACGGAGAGAGCGTCCTCGACCACGCCGCCGCGCTCGCTGTCGCGCGCGATCTGAACCTCCCCAAGGAGGCATTCGGCGTCACCGTGCAGCGCGCGGAGAAGGTCACCGACCCGACCACCGGTGAGCTGATGATCGACTCCCGTACCGGGAAGCCGGTCACCGAGAAGGTCGACGCCGACGTGTGGCACTGCTCCCTCTCGCTGAAAGCCGAGGAGGGGCAGTTGAGCGACGAGAAGTGGGGCCAGATCGCCACCGAGTTCGTGCGCCGAATGGGGTTCGCTGGCGAGGACATCGGCAAGGCCGACTGTCGGTGGGTCGCCGTGCGGCATGGTCTCTCGAAGAACGGCAACGATCACATCCACATCGCCGTCTCCCGAGTGCGCGAGGACGGCACGAAGGCGTACATCCCCTACGACAAGCGCCTCGCCCAGAAGGTCAGCCGTGAGCTGGAACGCGACTTCGACCTACAGCCTTTGCACGCTCCGGAGCGCGAGCTTGGTGAGCGCGGAGTCGTCCCCGGCGAGCGTGAAGCTGCACGCCGACGAGGCGCCGTCGAGGTCGACGCACACCGACTCGAACGCGCCGTCCGCTCAGCCGCGACCAGTTCCGCGGACGAGGGTGAGTTCGTGCGTCGAATGCGCCAGGCCGGGGTGCTCATCCGCCCCCGCTACGCCGCCGGTCGAGACGACGTTGTCGCCGGCTACTCCGTCGCGCTGCGCCCCGACAAGGGAGCGCCGGTCGTCTGGCACGGCGGTGGGCGCCTCGCTCGCGACCTGACCCTTCCGGAGTTGCGGAAGGGCTGGCCGGACGAGCCACAGACTGCCCAGGCAGCCGTGGACGAGTGGCGCGCCACCGCGAAAAACCCGTGGCGGTACGAGCCGGTGAAGCCTGGCCGCGAGGAGGCCGAGCTGTCGAGTGACTTGTACTCAACCTACGCCGAGGACATGACCCGGCTCCACGACTACCTGAGCACCGTCGACCCGTCCGATCGGGCGACGTGGGCTCACGCTGCACGAGAAGCATCCGGGGCGTACGCAGCGTGGTCGCGGCGCCTCGAGCCGACTCCCGGACCGCTGGCCGAAGCGTCGCGCCAGCTCGCCCGATCCGCGCACCTGCGCGCGCACGAGTCGACGCCGCGGCCGACCGCGATGCCGTCGATGGCCGGCACGACGATGCTGATCCTCGCGACAGCCGGGAAGCGCAACAAGGCCGCCGAGGAGGCGATGTTGCTGCGCCAGATCGTGCGCACCACGCGGGCGATTATGGACGCCCACAAGGCCGCTGGCGACGCGCGACGCACCCAGGAGCTCGCGGGGACGATCCGGAACCAGTTGAAGGCGGTTCACGAGGGCTACAACGCGCAGATCCAGAAAAACGCCTGGGATGCTCTGCCCGAGGACACCCGTCGCGCACGCGAGACAGTGCAGGCGAGTTTCGCGACCGGGAGCCCGGTGCCGACGAAGCTCACCAAGGCTGCGCCGGACGCCACATCTATCGCTGCCCCGCAGCGCGGCGCTGAGCCGCGCGAGCGCGACGGACGCGACCGCTAGACCTACACGAGTGAAGGGGAGGCATCACTATGGCTGACGACGACGGAGGCGTGGAGGAGTCCATCAACTCGTCCGCACGGATCGCGCTCACAATCGCGGTCCAGCTGGGCGAGAAGCTGGCTCGCGCGTACCAGGAGGCGATGCGTGAGGCTCAGCAGCGCAGCGCGATCGAGGCGCGCGAGCTCGCAGCCCGCTACGAGGCTGAGCGGGCGTCTGCACGGCAGGCCGTGACAGTCGTCAACGATCCCCAGTGGTGGGATCAGGCGACCGTGCATGACGTCGCCCGCGTCGCTGAGACGGCCGCGGCGTGGAAGGACGCGGACCCGCAGATCGCGTCCGCCAGCGCCCTGATCGCGTCCGAGGCGAAGGAGCGCTACGGCGTCGACGTCGCCACGCTGCAGGGCATCGCCCGCGACACCCCGACCGAGCTGGACCTCGCGAAGCAGTGGGCCACTACCGCCGCACCCGAGGGGTACCACCGGCACGACGAGGACCGTCTCACCATGCCTGTCGGAGACGCCCGAGAGCCCAATCTTTCGGCCGAGCGTGCTCTCATCGAGGACTACCGCGCAGCGGTCGCAGGCGACATTCCCGCGATGCACGTAAGCCTTGCGGAGGAGTGGAAGCGCGCCAACGATCCGGTCGGCTACCAGGACTACCGCGTCGAGACGGCCGTCGCCTTCGATGACGACGGACGGGTGCAGCCCGCAGACCCGGCCGTTGCCGAAGCCGCCCGCGCCGCTCTCGTGCAGGAGTGGCGCACGGACCAGACCGGCGGCTCTGCCGTCGACGCAGCGGATGCCGAGCGGGCACAGTCGCAGCGCGACGTCACCGAAGCTCAGGTGATGGTCACGGAGGCCGACCGCCTCGACCGCGCCAACGACGCATCCCAGAACACGTCCGTCGAGATCCCCGTCGACGGCGAGCGTCGCGCCGATGAGCTCGAGCAGCAAGCTGCTCAGTACGACCGAGACGCGGAGGCCGGCGGGACACCCACGCAGAGCCCTGAGGAGCTGCGTAGCCTCGCTGAGGACGCTCGTGCCCAGGTCGCGCTCTACCGAGACGACAGCGGCCAGCAGAGTGCCCCCGACGCTCCCGCACCCGCTCAGGAGGGGCGTGCGGCCGCGGCACGCTCCGAAGGAGAGCTTGCGTACGACAGTGCCGAGCGGCGAGCACACACCGCAGCATCGATGCAGGCTCAGAACGTTCCCGAGGAGCAGGTCAACGCGCGGATGACCGTCGACGCCTCCTTCGCCACTCCTGCGCGCGGCGCGGAGGCCACGAAGCGCACTCGCGTCCCCTCGACGCGAGGCGCGCGTGGCCAGGGTGCTCAGATCGAGCGGTCCGAACCAGGTCGCTGACGCTGGAACAGAGAAGGGCCCGCGACACCGGTTGGTGTCGCGGGCCCTTCTCTGTCCGTCGTCCTCAGCCCTGTGCGTCCTCGGGAAACATCCCGGTCGGAGGGGCTGTGTAGGGAAGCATGTCGCCCGGCCGGTTCTCGTCTGTCGACGTCGCGAACGGGCCGCTGGGCGAGAGCAGCACTCGCATGTGCGGGTCGAGGTGATTGATCCAGTAGGCGCTCAGGGAGCCGGCGCTGGTGCGGATCTCTTCCCACATCCGCCAGAGGGCTTCGATGCGGGTCAGCGCCTCGACGCTGCTCCACCACTCAGCCGCCCACCGATCGCCGGCGGCCTGGCCCTTGGCCGTCACCCGGCGTCGATAGGAGGGCCGGAGGAACTTCCTGACCCACTCGTCGGCAGATCCGAAGTACGTCGCAGGCACCTCCTCCTCGTCCACCTCCTCCTCGACGGGGTGCAGCGTGACGGGATCCGTGTCGACGTCGAACAGATCCTCGTCGCTCATCGCTCGCCCCGGAGAGTCGCGTTCTGCTCCGCGTCGACGTCCGCCGCAGGCTGATCCTCGAGCGGAGGCATCACCGTCACGACAGGCGAGACGGGTGCAGCGTTCGCCGGTCCGCTGCTGGCGTCGTGGGCGGCGATGGAGGCGTTGATCGCGGCGACCTGCTCCTTCGGCCCGTTGTACCAGGGCACCGTGTCGACCAGCGCCGCGCGGGCTCCGGAGGAGAGCATGATCGCCCGTCCGCGGCCCATGCTGGTGAGGTCCGCGACTTCGAGGATCTTCTCTCGCCGCAGCGCCGAGGTGGTGGAGCGCACACCTTTGTTGTAGCTGGCGGAGGTGGTCTCCTTGTCGTAGGTGCCGATCAGCTCGGAGAGGGTGCGCAGGAACTCGTCTTCCGCGACTCCGCCGGCGTACAGCTTCACGTTCGCGGCGGACCAGAGCTTGAGCATGCCCTCCTTGCCGAACACGCCGACGCCCTGGGACCAGGACTGGAACACGGCCATGATCGGGATCCCGCGCGATCCGTAGTGGGAATACAGGTCGGGGAGGTCCTTCCACCGGCAGACGTTCGCGGCCTCATCGAGAACGGCGACGAGCGGCGTCGCGAGGCGCCCGCCGCGGGATCGCGCGGCGTGCTCCTCCGCGGCCTCGATCGTCGCGGCGGTCAGGGCGGTGACGAGCGGGCCGGCGGTGCCGGCGCCCTCCTTGGACAGCGAGTACAGCGTCTGGGTCGACGTGACGAACGTCTCCGGGACGAACTGCGGACGGGTGTCGTTCGGGCGGGCGTTCACCCAGTCGGCGGTCGCGGCGCTCTTCAAGCACACCGCCATGCCCTGCGCGGTCGAGTAGATCCCGTCGCGGGCCTTGTCGGCGGTGTTCATGATGCCGCGGACAGCTCGCGCGTTGGTCGGGTAGCCGTTGTCGTGCAGGAGCTCGACGGGGGTTTCGTCCTCGACGGAGGTCAGCCAGAGCAGCACGTCGCTGATCGGCCGGTTGCCTGCCGCGGCCGCGAGCAGCAGGTCGGACAGCAGCTCTTGGCCCTTGCCGTCGAAGTAGGCGTCGGTCTTCGCGTTCATCGCCCGGGTGCCGGAGGCGAAGTGCGTCGCGAGCTTCGCGGCCTTGGTGTCGTCGGTGACGTAAGAGAGGGGGTTCCACCACCATGTCGCGTCCTCGAACGCGACGCGCTGGGGGTCGAAGACCCACACGTGACCCTTGGCGGCGCGGACGTCGCGGGTCGCGTCGAGCACGTCGCGCTTGTTCGACGTCGTGACCACGGCGCCGGGCGCAGCCATGATCGCGGGAATGACGAGGGAGGTCGACTTGCCCACGCGGGGGCCGGCGATCAGCAGCATCATGTCCTCGAACGAGGCGTAGAGCATCTGCTTCCCCAGGTGCAGCCGGCCCACCGGGACGCCGGGGTTCTCAGCGACGCCGAGGCGGGCGGACTTCTTCAACGCCTCCTTGCGCATCATCGGCGCCAGGTCGCGCGGGGTCGCCATGTAGCGGGCGGCGTGGTCGACGCTTGAGCGGTTCTTCCGTCCGAGCGAGCGCATCCACACGAGCCAGAGGCCCACGAGGACGATGACGGCGACGGCGGCCGCGGCGATCATCGTTGCGGACGTCGACCACACCACTTGGCCGCGGAACAGGCCCGAGATGATTTCAAACGGGTCCGAGGGCAGGCCCTCGTTCACGCCGTCGAGCTTGGAACCGACCGCGACGGCCACCCAGACGATGCCGATCGCAGCGATCGCCGCGAGGGCTGCGCCGAGCATCAGGGCGTCGTTATTGGCCTTGCCAGGCTCGCGGCGGCGGTTGTTGGCGGTGGCGCTCATGCGGACTCCTCCGTGTAGATCGGGCCGGCCCACCGCGGGGTGCAGTCGTTGGCGGGTGCTTGGTGCGAGGTCCCCCAGGAGAGGACCGCGAGGCCCCGCTCCGCGAAGGAGACGGGGAGGTCGGTCGTGTGGAAGCCGTGCTCCCCCGGGGCGGACCGCTGGCAGGTCCAGCGGTAGCCCTCGAAGGCGAGCGTCGACGGGCAGCTCACGCGATCACCCGGTCCCACTGGTCCCAGGCGACGAAGCTCGCCATGAGCCCGACGCCGGTCCAGCAGAGGGTGAGCAGGAACCGATCGCGGTCTGCCGTCCGCTGACGGGCTCGGATCGCGTTGATGATCGCGGCGCCGGCGGCGCCGGCCGCGACGCAGCTCGCGCCGAGTGCGACGAGGACGCTCACGGCAGGATCTCGACGTTCACGGGATCGGTGGGCAGTGGCTCCGCTGCGCGGCCGGCGCGGGAGGTCGCGTGCCAGAGCTTGTTGGTGTCGTTGACCTCCTTCTCTGCTGCGGTCAGCTCGACGCGCACCGGGATACCGGGACGTCCGCCGACCTTGATCAGGAAGCGGCCGCGGCCGGGAGGCTCGGACTCGTGCCCGGACACGGGGTCCCAGGCGGGCGGGTCCTGCCAGGAGGTGAGCATCCCCTGTTCCGCGATCGACATCGGCACCGCCGAGGTCAGCAGCGGCATCTCAGCACCGGGGAGGCCGCCGCAGATGACCATGCCGGAGCGTTCCACGAAGCCCTTCGCCTTCATCTGATCCTCCGAGGAGGCCAGTGCGAGGAGGTCGGACATGGTGTGGCTGATCATCGCCAGGCCGACGCCGCGCGCACGGTTCAGGCGGGTGAGCGCGTCGACGCGATCGACCATGCCCTTACCCGCGCGCAGCGCCCGCCACAGCTCGTCCAGGATCACGAAGTAGTGCCGCTGCGGTTCGAGCTCCGCGTCCGCGAGGGCGGCCGCGACGTTGACGGTCCCGAAGCCGGCGGACCAGCAGGCGAGGAGGATCGCGGCCTGGAGGTCGCCTTCGGAGTCGTCGATCGAGGACACGTCGTAGACGACGGGCCGGTCCCGGCGCATCGGCGTGGTCGTCTGCTTCGAGAACACCTCGCCCAGGCGTCCACCGGTGGTGAGGCCGATGAGGGAGGCTTCGAGGTTCTCGGTGACGTCCTTGTACTTCTCGATGTTGCCGCGGTCCAACGCGACCTGACGAACTTCGTCCGGCGCCTCCTGGATCACGCGCAGCAGGTCCGCGAGGACCGGCACGCCCTGGTGGTGCTCGTCCAGGTACTTCAGCGCCCGGTCGATGATCGTCTCTTCACGGTCGCTCGGCGGCTGGGAGCGGAGGATCGTCAGCAGCGCTGCGACCATCGTGTGCCGGCGGCCGTGGGCGTCCGCGAGGACCTGGTGCGCGAGGCGCTGCACCTTCGCGGCGTGCTTGCGCAGCCGACCGACCTCCGCGATCATCGCCGCGGTGTCGTCGGAGACGCCGAGCGCGTCGACCTGGTGCGCGAGCTCGTCGGCCCGCTCGAGCGAGCGGTCGGCCTCGTCACGCAGGCGCTGCGCCGCCTCCGACGCCTCACCGGGATCGAGGATGTTCAGGTACCCGCGGCCACGGCCAAGAGGGATCACCTGCCCGTCGAGAGCTTCGATCAGATCCACGTAGTCCGGCTTGAGGTCGCCCAGCACGAGCGGGATCGTGCCGTACCCGGCGAGGCCGGCGGCCATGCGGCGGGTCAGCGAGGACTTCCCCAGGCCGGGCTTGCCGAGCACGAACATCGACGGGTTGCTGATGAGGTTTGCGCGCTGGAACCAGCTGATCGGGTCGCAGCAGACGGAGGCGCCGGTGGAGAGGTTCTTCCCCAGCGGCACCCCGATCATCGGCGTACCCGTCCCGACCGAGAACGGGTACAGCCCGCACACCTGCACGGTCGTCCCGCGGAACTCGTCTGCGGCCGTGACGTTGACGGCTTCACCACCGCCGCGACCGAGCCATCCGCGGATGCTCGGGCGCAGAGGACGGCGCAGCGCCGTCCCCTGGCTCTTCTTCTTCCCGCCGTGCGGGATCTCGATCTTCTTCCCCTCTCGGCGTCGGGTGCGCGGGGTGGTGCGCTCTCTGGTGAGCGTCGGGCGCTGAGCGACCGCTGCTACCGGGGCTGGAGCTTCGCCCTGCCCGCGCGCAGCCCGCCGCGAGGGTGCCGTCGTGTCGGTGCCGGGCTCTGCCGAGGACGACACGGCACCGGTGGGCAGGCCGTCGCCGGTCAGCTCCTCCCCCGTCGTATCGCCGTGCGCGGCGGTGACCGCTCCGTCCGGCAGGACGTCCTCGCCGGGCTCGAGCTCGTTGTCGCTGTTCGAGGAGAACAGGCGGGTGATCAGGCTCACAGGGACTCCCTCACTTCGGTGGGCAGGCGCAGGTGACGCGGGAGCACGAGCCCCAGCGGCAGACCCGCAGCGAAAACGGTGTCCTGCGACCCGAACGCCGGCCGCACCCGAAGACGCGCCGCGGCGGTCAGCGAGTCGATCGCCGCGCGGGCGTCCGCTTCGTGCACAGCGTCGGTGGTCGTCGCGGTGACGATTAGGCCGAAGTTGAGCAGGCCAGCACCGGAGGCCTCCTCCGCCGCGGTCGCCTGGGCGGAGCGGGTGGAGAGGGTCGAGCGGGCGGTGGGCTTGGTCGACGCGGAGCTGTTGAACTGCGCCGCGTTCAGGTCCGCCTCCACGATCGCCGCGGCGCGGGCCGGGTCGATGGGGCGGTAGAGCAGGGTGACGCGCTTGCGAGCGACGTCGCGGTGCGGCGCGAGCAGGCGCGCGAGGATCCCGGACTGCACGACTCCGCGCGGCGGGGAGGTCATCGTCCACGACGTCGACACGGCGCCGTCGTGCCGGTACGACTCCCACCGGGACTCCGCGGCCGCGGGGCCGACGTCCGTCCACGACAGCTCGGGCACGTCCCCGGAGGCGCGGGCCTCATCGATCAGGACGGCGGCGGCGGGGTCGTAGGCGATCCGGATCACCTCGCACAGCTCCTGAGCACCGAGCGGCCGGGCAGCGCCGGCCCCTGTCGCGGCAAGGCTCGTCGTCAGGCCGGGCAGGCGGGCGGCGAGGTCGGCGGCGACCTCCTTCGCGTTGCGGCGCTTCCCGCCGATGCGAGACAGGGAAGAGAAGGTGATCGCGACGTAGGCGCGGATCGTGGCAGACCCGACCGGGTAGCTGCTCACGACCTCCGAGAGCATCGCTCGAGCGAACTCCGGCGCATCCGGGTCCATCGACCCCTCGACCTCCGAGCGCAGGCGCGTACCGGTGTCGGGGGCCGTCTCGACGGTGACGGAGGCGGCCTCGATGCCGGGCTCGTCTCCAAGGTTGGAGAGCCAAATGCCGTACTCCGCGACCTGGTTGTTGACCTGCTCCTGATCCACCAGCGCGGCGCCGTCCGGCTCGGTAGCGATTACGACGGTGTAGTGCTTGGTGGAGGGGACGTGCACGAGAGCGAATCGGCGCCCGTGCGAGTCCTCGTGCTCGGAGAGCTGCGACGCCGCAGCGAGTCCGGGGAGCTGGAAGGTGCCCCATTTCGCCCGACCCGCGGGACCTGAACGGTAGACGTTCGCTCCCTTGGCCTTCGTCCGCATCCAGTTCACGCGATTCACCGTCCTTCCGAGGGCGCTCTGCCCGTGCTTGTCCTTCACCGAAACCGTCAGCAAGATCCCGCCGAAGATCGCGGCGACGATCAGCGCGGCCACGAGGCCGGAGAACATCGACGCGATGATCGAGGAGAGGATGCCGACGAACAGCACGCCCGTGGCGAGCTGTCCGAGGCCGCCGAGTCCCGCAGTCTGCGGGCGACGCCAATTGCCGTACGTGCGCGGCGCCTCAGCGCTGCGCGTAGGAGTTGCCGTGCTCATCAGTTCCCGCTTCCGTTGCCGCCAGTGGCGTCGTCCGTGGCGGCCTTGACCGCCCCTGCTGCGTGCTTCGCGCCTTCGGCGGCCTTCCCTGCCACCGCAAGGCCGACACCGATCGGGCCTCCTGCCGCGGCTGCGGCACCACCGCCTGCCGCCGCACCGCCCGCTGCCGCACCACCGCCGGCCGCAGCTCCGCCAGCTGCGCCACCGCCTGCTGCTGCGCCGCCGCCTGCACCGGAGGCGGCCGGAGTCGCCGCGGGTGACCCCTTGCTGCCGGCGGAGGCGCTACTGCCGGACGGTGCGGAGCCGAAGCCACCGCCGCCGGGCGACCCTCCGCCCCCGCCGCTGTCGCCTCCGCTGCGCGAGCGGATTGCTCCGCTGGCAATCTCCGCCGCTCCACCGGCCGCGGCCGCACCGAGCAGGAGGCCTGCACCGCCACCGCCACCGCCCACCGAGGCGACAGCGGGGACGAGGAAGCGCATCAGCGCGGGCAGGGCCACGAGCGCGATGAGCATCAGCGCGAGGCCCGTGACGATCTGGAACAGCCCGGTCCCGTCCGACTTGAACAGATCAGTGCCGGTCATCCGGAACGCGATCGCGTAGACGATCGCCGCGGCGGGCTTGTAGAGGATGAAGGCGAGGGTCCAGGCCATCGTCTTCTTGAACCACTGCTGCCCGATTTCCGTATTGGTCGCGGCCGCAGCGATCGGGAAGATGCCGGCGAGGACGACGAGCATCGCGCCGCGGAACACCATGAGCGCGATCTGAACGTAGGTCATGAGCACGGCGAGGATGCCGAGGAGGAACAAGCCGATGAGGCCGATACCCGACGTTGCGGTCAGCGAAATCATCGCGAAGATGTTCGTGCCGAAGCAGTTGCTCTCACCGTTGGTGACGTCGCAGTCGGTGGAGTTGTTGAGGATCCAGATCGAGAAGGCGTCGCCTGCCTGCGTGGCGAGACGGATCACGACGAGTCCCGCGCCGGCGACGGCGATCAGCGTCAGTACCGACCGGGCGAGGGTGCGCAACTCGCCCGCACGCTGCGTCCAGACCATGCGGCCGGCGGCGACGAGGATCGACAGGATCGCGAGTCCTCCGGCGTACCACTCGAGCTGCCCTTGCACCCAGCCGACGACGCTCGAAGATTCGTTGAGGTGCAGCGCCAGGGGTAGGAACCCCGTGACGAGCGCTGAGGCGGAGGAGAGCAGGAAGACGGCGAAGATGATGACGCCGATGCGTCCCATGTGCGCCTCGCCGTCGCCGTGGCGGCGACGGGTGCTCATCATGACGCCGGCGATGATGAGCGACATGACCGCGAGGCCCGCCGCGACCCACGTCACGTAGCCGAGGATCGTCTCGAACGCTTCCGGCAGGGGCGGGGTACCGCCACCGTTAACGCCGCCTCCCCGGTCGACCACGGTCACCGGGGAGGGAACGTTCACCCAGAGGGTGCCGAGCGAGACGACCGCTTTGCCGAAGCCCTCCAAGATGTTGTTCACGAACTGCTGCAAGGCGTCGTTAGACGCCTTCGAGACGACTTCGCCGATGCCTGCTGATGACCAGCACACGACGTCCCACGCTGCGCAGGGCTCGCCTGCGGGTGGAGTCACTGTCATTCGGTACCTGCCCAAGGGATATAGCCGCCCAAGCTGGTGAGTGCGGTCGGACGGAACGGCGGCTGACCGTCAGCGGTCAACACCGACTTCCAGTCGCCGTCGACCCACGTCACGGGAGCGGGGAAGCTGAGGAGCTGATTGGTGTTAGAGCGGAAGGCGATGTCGATCGTGGCTTCGTCCGCGGTGTACGAGCTCACGCGGAAGCCGACGATCTGGACACTGCCTCCGGTGTTGCTCTGGGGAATGTCCGCGGCGATCGCGGCATCGCGACCAGCGCCAGGCGCGGTCTGGCGCTCGAGAACGGCGTCGGCCAGGCGCCCATCCGTTCCCATCGCCCAGAGGTTCGCCACCGAGAAGAGCGATCCTTCGACGGTGTGCGCGTAGCAGCTGCGCAGCCCGTCCTCTCCGATCACGCCGGGGCCGGCGGTGTCCGACGACGGTGCGGCCATCGTGCCGACGATGGTCCAGTCGGTGACAGGTGCCGTCGAGAGCGTTCCGCTCTCGTCGTAACCGGGAAGGTTGCAGACGCTTGCTGCGGCGGTGTCGGTTTCCGGTGAGGCGGTGACGGCGGGCGTCGCGGAGGTGGCGGGAGCACTCTGCCCGCCACCTCCGCCCAGGGACGTAATCGCGAGGAGGATCGCCGCCAGCACGAGGACTCCGAAGATGATGGCTCCGAAGATGAATCCTCGACTGGTGAACGGGTTGCGGGACTCCGTGTCGCTCATGACGTCGTGCCTTTCGTTGGTGATGCGGTCGGTTTCCTCCGGACGCTACGCGCCCATGAGGAAGCCGACGATCGTGAACGCGGCGGACACGATGATCACGCCGACGAGCAGGCGGCCGAGCCAGCCGCCGATCTCTCCGCCTTCGCCGCGGCGGGCGGAGACGGTCATGGTGACGCCGAGGATGATCAGGCCGACGACGGCGACGCCGAGGCCGACCCACTTGGCCCAGCCCATGACGGTGGTAAAGGCCTCGAACCCGGGGGGCATGCCGCCGGGTCCCGGGTCGGGCACGACGGCGCCGAGCGCGCCTGCGGTGGTGAGGATGTCGGTCGTCGCTGCGAGCAGGGACATGAGGTGCTCCGTTTCGTTGGTGGTGCTGGGGGGATCGACGTCGCGGTCGCGACGCCGAAGAGGTCCGGTTATCCGGTGGTGAGGGGTCCGTCCGCGAACCCCACGTCGAAGTGGAGGTGGTTCGGGGTATCGGTGAACTGAGTGATGTGCTCGTAGCTGGTCGAGCGGCACTGGATTTGGCCGGCCCGGGAGCCCTGGGGCACCTGCGGGTCCAGAACGGTGAGGAGTTTCAGCGCGTTGGGGTCGCAGCCGGTGGTGGCCGTGCCGTCGAAGGAGAAGAAGTCGACCGCGTGACCGCCGCCATTGATCCAGTGCGAGGAGCCGGTGCCTGCGCCCAGGAGCGAGCCGGTGCACTGTCGGTTGAGGTCGGAGACGCCGACCTTCCCGAACGTGTTCAGCGCGATGGTGATGACCTGGAGGATCCGGACGTCGATGCCGCAGTTCTCTTTGGCGGTCCCGGCGGCCATGTCGCGGATCTGCTGCGCGTAGCGGTCCTCGAGTAGGCGCAGGCGCCCCTCGTCCATCGCCGTCACGAGTCCGGCGGCGAGGGCCTGCGCGTCTCCGGACACGGCTACGCATCCACCGACCGGCGCAGCCGTCGTAGGCGTGGTGCTGGTCGGCGTCGACGGAACACTGACCGGTGCGCCGGTCGTCGCCGGCCCCGTCGTGCTGCTACCGAGCCCGTTCAGGTAGGTCATGATCGCCACGGCGTCGGCGCGGTACTTCGTGTAGTGGTTCGGGTCGGCGTTGCGCTGGACCTTGTTGATCGCGATGGAGGGCTCCATTGCCGGCCAGCCCTCGACGGCCACGAGGCGGTCGTAGAAGAAGCCCGCCGAGGTCGTCGGGTCCATGCGCTGCTCGACGGTGCCCCAGCTCGACTGCTGCTGGAACAGGCCGATCGAGTCAGCGACCGATCCGTCCGGGTTGATCGCGCCGTCGCCGTAGGTGATATTCACCAGCGAGGACTCCCCGATCGCCGTCTGGACACCGAGCGTCTGCCCGTCCGCGCCGAGCCCCTTCGCTGCACCTGCATTGACGATCAGTGCTGCGTTCACGAGCTGGTCGTGCCCGTAGGCCCCGACCTTCGCGTCCGCCGGGATCGCGGACACGTTGACCGGGCCTCCACCAGGTAGGCATGCGGCCGCGGCCGATCCGCCGAAGAACAGCACCCACAGCAGTAGCGCCACGGTGACGATCGGCACCATAACCGCCGCCAGTACCCCAATTCCCCCCTTCTGCACCGGCCTACTCCGAGGCCAGGGGGGTGATCTGCTCGACGCCCCAGGGCGCCGTCTCTACAGCACGGTGGACGTAGACCGAGTAGTCCCCAGCGTCGGTGGGCACCAGAACGCGAATGGTGAACGTGCCGTCGCCGTCCCGGACCCGAGCATCGCCGGTCAACGACGTGCAGGGCACGTTCATCGGATCGACCGTCTCGTAGGCGATCGCCGCTTGCTGAGTCAGGAACGGGTAGAGCTCCGCGATCCAGGTGTCGTAGTCGAGCGTCGGGCGGCAGAACGCCGTCACTGCCGAGGCCGCGAGGGCAAGCGCGTCGTTCTCGACTCCCGGAACGGGAACCGGCTCAGAGTCGACCGGAGCGGCGGCCGCAGTCGGCGTCGCCTCAGCCGTGCTGGCCGCAGTCGAGCCCGATGCAGAAGGGATCTGGGCGGTCGGCGTCGGTGCAGTTCGTGCTGTTTCGGGAGCAGCGCCCGAGCACCCTGCCAATGCGAGCACAGCCGCAGCGGCCATCGCGGCGCAGAGGCCGGTGCCGGTGTGCTTCGTGTGCTTCATGTCGTTGGTTCCCCTCGTTGCCTTCATCACAATCTAGTCCCAAACTGCCCGTTTGGACACTCGTAGATGCCCAAATGGGACACTGACTGTCTACACTGACGGCACGTCGGTAGCCGCCGACCTAGAATCGTGGTGTGGAGGTGGACTCAACGAACGTCAATGCCGTCATAGGCGAGGCCGTCAAGAGCGCCATCTACGACGCCGGTTTCAACGTGAAGGCCGCGGCTGAGCGAGCCGGCCTGCCCTACCGGACCGTCCTTCGGTACATCAAGGGAGAACGGGACATGCCTGTCCCTGTTCTTCTCGCGCTCGCGCACGCCACGAACGCCGATTTGGACTCGCTCGTGAAGCAGCTTCAGGGCCGAGTAGCCTTTAAGGAACTGGTCAGCTACGTCACAGACGGCGAATCCATGCCGACTGAGGAATCCAGCGCTCTACGTCCCGCCGAATTGGCGCGTCGTCTCTCACTGGTCTTCACTTCACGAGGCCTCGACGCCACTACCTCCCGCACCAGAATTTCCGAGATCCTTCTCCTCAGCGGGGCCTCGATCGATCGCCAGGAATGGGGCCTGCTCATGGCCGGGCAACTCCCCTCGGCACCACGAGTCGAAGTGCTCTTCGCCGTGGCCGAAGCACTCGACGTCGACCCCGACTACTTGCTCAGAGACGACCCCGAGCTGGTCGAGGCCGTGGAAGCCCGCCTCGGGTTCGACGGCACCATGCGCTCGCTCGGCATCGAGCGCGTCGCCGCCCGATCGCTCGGAACAATCGAGCCCGACGAGCTACGCGGCATCGCCGCCGTCGTGTCCGAAATCGTCACCGAGCTACGTCGATAGCCGGCCGCGCCGTCCTGTAGGGCCACGCAGCTCCGCTCGCGCCCGGAATGCCGTCTAAAGTGGATGAGCTTCTCCCGGCCAGGCGAACGGAGTCCATCGATGCCGTCAGACTCCACGGAACGAGGTCGCGGCCGGTGGCGGATGCTCCGCCGCAGTGGCCAAGGCCGCAGTGGATCGATCGTTCAGGCGGCCGACGAGTTCGTGAGCAGGCTCGGACTTCCGGCCGCCGCGACGTGGGACGATCTTCAATCGTCCGTCGAGAAGGTCTACGGCAAGCCGATCTATCTGATCGCCTCCGCCAGCGCTGACCTCAAATCAGTGACAGGGCTCTGGATCGACACAGCCGAGTTCGGCACCGTCGTCTGCCGAGAGAGCGACGAGCTCCACTACCAGAGCCAGAACGCGTGCCATGAGCTTGCGCACATCCTCTTCGTCTACGCTCCGGACGCCTGGTTCAGCGAGCAGATCCCGCGGCTGATCCATCCGGGCCGGCGGCACGGAGCCACACACCTCTGTGCCCCGACAGATGATCCAGAAAGCACAGAAGCGAAGGCGGAGATTGCCATCGAGGAAGTAGCTTTCGCGATGGTCCGCCGTATCCAGACACTCAATCGGACGAGCGAAGAAACGTATTTCGGATGATCCAACAGGTTTGCCTAGCGCTTCTCATTGCGCTGGTGCTTGTGCGGGCTCCTCGCGCCGCAGCGAAGCCCGCAGCGCGTCCCGCTTTCTGGGCCACGGTGAGCGGTGCCGTCGCACTCTCCACCTACGGATTCCCCATCCCCTTCTTCACATATGACGCGCTACTGGGTGGCACCAACGTCATCACCCTCGTCCGCGACCTGGCAGCAGCATCGGCCTTCTGGTTCTTCCGCGAAGCGCTCGGACGGCGCGCCGGCGGCGAAGGCCGCGTCGGCAGTCGGTGGGGCCTGGCGATCATGTTCGGCTCCTACATCGTGCCGTTCCTGCTGATCGGCAACCGGGGCCGCACAAGCGTCGACTTCATCATCGACCGCCTCGACCAGACCGCCGTCTGGCTCTACGGATCGGCCTACATGGCGACTCTCGTGTGGCTATCCGTCTCCTCGATCATCAACGCGCGTCGCAACTGGCGCGGGGTTCAGCTCGTCTTCATCACCGGATTCGCCATCACCACGATCGGCTGCTTGATCGAGATTGCCTTCCTCACAGCCTCTCACTTCGGCTACGGCGGAGACGCCTTCCGCTACTCCGCGTGGAACGCCGCTGAGATACCGTTCTTCCTCGGTCTTCTCATCATCATGCTCGGCATCGGGTGGACGGCGATCGTCGTTCCTCTCCGTCGCCGGATCGACGTCGCTCGAGCATCGAAGGCCGCCGTCCGACACGGCCTCATCGAGCGACCACCGTTCACGACCTACCTGAGCGACCGGCGATTGATCGCACACGCTCAACAGATCCTCGTGCTCACGAAGAACGCTGAGGTTCGCGGAGAGGGCGCGTTCACCTTTGACGAGAATGCAGCTGTCGCTCGGGTCCGCACGCTCATCGCTCCCGACCAGGCGTTCACTCCGCGAGTGATCGGCGGCGGCTTCCGGAAGGCCGCATAGCCGGTGAGCGCACTCTGGGTCGCGATCCCCGCAGTTGGTGTCGGCGTCGCCGGAGCCGCGGTCGTCGCCACCGTTGCGCGCCGTGTCATCCGACCGCAGCGCAGCCGCCCAACACCGATCGTCGCGGTTCCGACGCCCGATCGCATCGTCCTCGGTCCTACTCCGATCACGAAGCAGAACGGCAAGCTCGGCCTGCTCTACGACGACGAAACCCGCCACGCGGTCCTCGGTCCGATCCTGCGAAGCGGACCAGACGGGATCGAACGCATCCTCACACTCAATGCTGATGCCCCCTCCCCCACGGCCGGCTCCCTGAGTCGACCCATCGGGAATGTGTTCGCGACGGCCCGAGAACTCGACCCGGACGCCCGCGAGGTGACCGTCGAAACCGAGCTTGGACAGGCGCCTGCCTGGTTGTTTTCCGGCAAAGGAGACGCCGCAGACACTTGGGCGATCCACATCCACGGCAGTCTGTCCGGCCGAGACGCTGCCTTTCGCTCCGTGCATGCACTCAGAGGCACCGGCTACACCTCACTGGTGCCTTCCTTCCGCGGTGACGGAGAAGGCCCAACGGCGCCACTCAATGCGTTCACGCTCGGTCAGACCGAATGGGTCGACGTCGACGCTGCGATCGCGCTCGCTCTCGAGCGGGGAGCGCGCCGGGTCGTCCTCGTCGGCTGGTCCAGCGGCGCCTCAATGGCGTTGCGCCTCGCCACGAGCTCGTCGCACCGATCCAGAATCGCAGGCTTGATCCTTGTCTCCCCCGTCCTCAGTTGGCGCAACAGCGTGCTCTTCAGCGCCGCTAACGCCGGAGTCCCCCGTGTCGTCGCTGCGGCCGCCACATGGGCTCTCGGCGCCCGCGGTGTCAGTCGTCTACTGGGCTCACCAGTTCCTCTCAACTTCAAAGCACTCGACTGGATAGACGCAGCCGCACCACTACGCATACCGGTGCTCCTGATTCATTCGGGGGGTGATCGCACCACGCCGTTCAGCGACTCCCGTTCGTTCAGCAACGCGCACGTGAATGCGACGCTGATCGCCAGCGACCCCGCCGGCCACGCCCTCGAATGGAACGCCGATCCAGAGCGATTCGAATCCGCCGTTCGCTCCTGGTGCAACAGCGCCATTTAGATTCTGCATGAGAATCAAGATAGCCAGATACCTATATAGGTATCTGGCTATCTTCGAGGGGCTCGGGCTCAGCTGAGCGGGTTCCGGTCGCGGTACTCGCTCAGGGCCGTTTCCACGATGTTCTTCTTAGTGCGACCGGTCGCGGCTCGCAGGTCTTGGACGTAGTACGACAGCTCGGCATCGACGTCCACATGCAGAACCTCCGTGGGCTGCTTCCGCGGCGGCGTGGCCGCCGTGCCCGCATTCGCCCGCGATACCGGGGCTGCTACCGGCGCCGGTGCGGGCGTCGGAGCCGGACGAGGCTTGGACGCGATCGGGTCGCTGCGGTCGGGCGCCGGCTGTGCTCGGCGCGGGAGGCTGGCGGGGCGATCTTCGTTCGTCATCGGATGACCTTTCGTGCGAGTTCACGGTATGCGGCGGCGACGGGTGCGCCCTTGCGGAAGTTGCCGTACCAGTCGTGCGAGTACCGGACCTCTCCGACGATGGTCCGGTGCGGGACGAGCGGAGTCAGGAGAAGCCCCGTCTCTCGCATCTGCTCGATGCTGTGCGTAGCCTCTCGCGGCGTGATCGTCTCCTTGTAGCCGCCAACGATGATGCCGGCCTCCTCGACCGCTGCGCGGTCGCTGAGGTCGTTGTAGCGGCGCACACTCTCCTGTGCACCAATGAATCCGTCCACGCCGTCAGCGGTGGGCGTGGCGGCGTAGATCACTGACTCCGCCGCCGTCAGGGCGTTGTAGATCAGCGACCCGCCCTGGCGGTTCGGGCAGTCGATGATCGCGAGGTCCGCAGGCACATCCTCGAGCGAGTCCGCCAAGCGATGCCCGACTTCTCCGGGATCGTCCGTTTCGCGTGCGCTCACGCTGCGGTCGGACGGGATCACTCGAAGGTTCGAGTGAAAGGGCGAAGGCACGGCGAGCTCGTCCGCCCATCCCCTCGGGTCGGCGTTACCCAGGATCGCTCCGACGTCGAGCCCGACGTCGACGGGCTGCGCGTCGAGCCACTTCGTGGTCGCGCCACGCGGATCCAGGTCGATCAGGATCACCCGCCGCCCCTCCTCGGCCGCCACCATCGCCAGGGAGACCGCGGTGGTGCTCTTCGTCGCACCGCCGCTCTCGCTGTAGATCATCATTGTCTGCATGCCGCAAACCTATATGGCTATCTATCCACCTAGCAAACTACCCAGATACCTATATAGGTATCTGGGTAGGACTCGCCCGGTATGAGCACCCGATCCCGCTCGGTGCGCGGGCTGGGAGCGAGTGTCGGTGGGGCCGACCTACACTCGGACGCATTCGAACATATGTTCGATGAGACGAGGAGGGGGCCGACCATGAGCGTGACCGTTGTGGAGCGCATCGCGACTCCGGCCTCGGACGCCGTCGCCGTCGCCTTCCTCGTCACCAGTGACGCGGTGGCTGCCGGGTTCCCGTCGCCGGCACAGGACTACTTCGACGGGTCCCTCGACCTCAACGACCACCTCATCCGGGACAAGACCTCGACGTTCATCGTCCGCGTCTCGGGCGAGAGCATGACCGGCGCGGGCATCAGCGACGGCGACGAGCTCGTGGTCGACCGGTCGATCACGCCGACGCACGGGAGCGTGGTCATCGCGATCCTCGACGGCGAGCTGACCGTCAAGCGCCTCGAGCTGCACCCCGGGGGAGTGGTGCTGCGGGCGGAGAACCCGGAGTACCCGCCGATCCACGTCGCCGAGCTGAGTGACCTCCAGGTGTGGGGCGTCGTCACGGTCTGTCTCCACCGGCTGCACCGTGCGCTCTGAGCGGCGCGTCGGCCTGGTCGACGTGAACAGCTTCTACGTCTCCTGCGAGCGGCTATTCGACCCCAAGCTCGCCGGCCGGCCCGTTGTCGTCCTCTCGAACAACGACGGCTGCGTGGTCGCCCGCTCCGACGAGGTGAAGCAGCTCGGCATCGAGAACGGCACCCCCTGGTTCAAGATCGAACCCCTGATCCGCTCCGGCCGTCTTCCGGAGGTCATCGCCCGCTCGAGCAACTACGAGCTGTACGGCGAGCTGTCCGCCCGCGTGATGGAGCTGCTGGGCCGATACTCCGCCTGGCAGGAGGTCTACTCGATCGACGAGAGCTTCCTCGGCGTCGACGGCGACGTGGCGGAGCGGGCGAAGATCGGCCGCGCGATGCGCGCCGCCGTCGCCAAGAACGTCGGCCTGCCCGTCTGCGTCGGGTTCGGGCCGAGCAAGACGCTCGCGAAGTTCGTCAACAAGGGCGGAGCGAAGAAGCACCCGCGCCTCGGCGGGGTCTGCGACACCGACTGGTACACGCCCGATCAGCTCGACGCGCTCATGGCGTCGCAGCACGTCACTGAGCTGTGGGGAGTGGCCGGCCGCACCGGGAAGCGCCTCGCGGAGCTGTCCATCCACACGATCCGGGACCTGCGCGATGCCGACCCGGCGCTGATCCGGAAGAAGTTCTCCGTGGTGCTGCAGCGCTCCGTCTACGAGCTGCGCGGGGTCGACTGCATCCCGCTCGAGGCGGCCCGCACCGTCCGGGATCAGCTGATCTTCTCGCGCTCGTTCGCCACTCCGGTGACGACGATCGCGGACATGGAGCAGGTGCTCTCCGTCTACGCGCAACGCGCCGCGCACCGCCTGCGCGCGCAGGGGTCGGTGACGAAGACGATGAGCGTCTTCGCGTCGACGTCGCCGTTCGCGGACGCGCCGTACGAGTCCGCCGGCGGCCTCGCCGGCTTCCCCGTGCCCACCGACGACCCGGTGGGTATCGTCAAGGCCGCGATCGCGACGTTGCGCCCGCGGCTGCGCGAGGGCGCCCGCTACGTGCGGGCCGGCGTCATCCTCACCAACCTGTCGCCGAAGGACTCCCACGCCTTCCTCGACGTGTTCGATACGGCTTTCGACTCCAAGGGTCTGGGCGCCACGATCGACGCCGTGACGAAACGCCACGGCCGCTCCGCGGTCGGACTGGGCCTCGCCGGGATCCGCAAGGGGCCGGTCTGGACGATGAAGCGCGAAGCGCTCTCGCTGCGCGCCACGACCCACTGGGCCGAGCTGGCGACCGCTCACGCCCGCTGACTTCTATCGGCGGCCAGCCTCCTCAGATAGAATGTTCTATAGGAGGTGGTTGCCGTGTCGATCATTCAGAGGCCCGATGGGGAGACCATCCGCAAGCTGCGCAGCTTGCAGGTCGTAACGCGGGTGTCATATCTTCGCGCGCTGCGCCGCGCTGCGGAGGACACCACGCAGAGGCAGCTCGCGCAAGAAATTGGAATCTCACAGCCCTCCGTCAACAGCGCATTGAAGTCCGCGGCCGCAGTGTCGGACGTGCGGCCCGGATTCTCTGGCGCAACGCCTTACGAGATTGCTCAGCGCTACGACGCGGGGGAGCTGACGAAGGAGCAGGTCATCGATGAGCTCGGCCGTTGGTCCTACCGTCCGGGGTCAGCTAGCGACGGCTACGACTGGACGACCGCGGACGCGGGAGAGTTTGCAGAGGTGCGACGCGCTCTGAGTGAGCACCTCATCGACGTCGACACATACGACGAGATCCTGGACCGCTACAGCGAGCAAGGTCGGTGACTGGGGAGGACTCGTCAGCGATCGCCAAGCACCGCGAGACAGTGCGTGCATGGGCGCGAGCGGGCGGGCCGCTGAGCCCCAAGAGCGAACACGCGACGGTGAACAACCGAGAGTGGTTCCGGCTCGGCGCCGACCAGGATTACGAGCCGCGTGGTGCGCGGCAACAACTACACGACCGCTTTGTGGCCGACTACCGCGCACAATTCCCTGACGTGCGCCAAGAGCGGAAGGCGATCATCCTTGCCGGCCCGCCTGGTGCCGGTAAATCGACCGTTCTCCGAGACGTGCTCGGCACCGACCGCAACGCCTGGCTCACCATCGACGCCGACGAGTTCAAGCGGGCGCTGCTCACCGAAGCGATCAAGGACGGCACCTACGACAGCACGATCCTGCCGCCCGAGGTCCGCGCCGCCGAGGCAGCGGGGGAGAAGTTCTTCCCGCTCGAGCTGGCCTCGCTCGTGCACGAAGAGTCTTCCATTCTCGCTATCCAACTCCGCGACGCGGCCATTCGGGACGGCCAGAACGTCGTGATCGACACCGTGCTCTCTTCGCCCGAGAAGGCGGTCGAGCTGGGGCAGCGGTTCGCGGCAGCCGGCTACAGCGTCGAAGTGATCGACGTCGAGGTGCCGTTCGAGCTGTCGGAAGCGCGGATCGCCGGCCGCTGGCAGGACTCCTACGAACGCGCCCTCGCCGGCGCCGACGAGCTCGGCGGTCGATGGGTGCCCAGCGAGTACGCCAGGAACGTTTATGCCGGCCCGGGAGGTCGGTCCCTCCCTGAGTTCGCCGCCGAGCAGCTGGCCGATACCGGCTCCACCGTGATGCGATTCCGCCGCTACAACACCCCCGCGGAAGGGCAGCCGCGCACTGTCGAGGTCGACAAGTCGCGCACTGCGTTCGGGCGCCCTCTGATCGACACCGCCCTCGCGCAGGCTCAGGCGACCGTCTCTCGCAGCTTCTCCACCACGGCGCTGACCACGGCGCCCGAGCGCGGTGACCGAGCGATCCCGGCCACCTCACCGACGCCAGCGCCGGACCGCGGCGACCGCGGTCGCTAGAGCGGCGTCGTCACCACTTAGAAAACCTGTCCACCAGGTCGACGTCGATCGAGGAGGTCCGCGGGTCCAGGCCGTCGGCCGTCTCGTCGGGGGCGTCGATGACGTCCAGGAACACGGCAGTCGCGGGCGTCACGAACGCTGAGGTCGTTCCGCGCGACGTCGGGATCTCTACGAAGGCGCCGCCGGCGGCCGCCGCCTGTTCGAGGCGCTGCGTGAGCCCGACGCGATCGACGTCGACCGGCAGCGAGAAGTGGCGCGGTCCGATAGTCAGCTCGAGCAGGTGCATGGGATTCCCGTCGTCGGCCGCTTGCCTACCAGGTACCCATCCTCCCGCGTCCTAGACGCTTCCGAGCCCGTTCCGGGGGCGCGAGATGCCCTCGCGCAGCGGCGCCGCGCGCCGCAGGTTGGAAGCCGCCACGGCGGCCCGTTCCACCTGTTTTCTTCACCTCTCCGCGGTTTCAACCTATTTCGCTCCACCGGCTGCGTGCCACCGATCCCGAACGCGGTCGCTGCGCTCCCTCACATCGCTCGTGATCGGCGTCACTCCGCCGCCTCCACTCAAACGGTCTTCCCCGCCGGAGAGGCAAAGAAAAACGATCAGCCAGAGGGAGACACACCATGAGCCAGCAGCGCGGCACCCGTACCGAGGTCATCAAGAGCGAGTACCACGGACCCGGAGCGGACGGGATCAGCCGGACCGCCCGTCAGGTGGTCATCGTCGGCGCCGGTGGCCGCGACCCGGTGACCGAGCAGACCCCGGCCGTGCACCTGGTCACCCGCGAGGGCCGCGCGGGGCTTCCCGGGGTGACGCTGCAGCACTTCGAGCCCGTGGAGGCGCTGCCCGCGGATCGCGTCGGCTACATGGCCTCCGGCGCCTACGTCGTCGTTCCGGTCGACGTCGCGCGAGCGCTCGACCTGTTCCCGGCCGCGTACGCGCTGCACGACCGCAGCGAGACGCCCGCCGACTACCGCGACAACGACTGACCCCCCCCGAACCGAGAAGGAGAACCGACATGCTCACCATCACCCACACGCCCGAAGCCGGAACGATCATCGAGGGCACCAGCCGCGGGGACGGCACCGCCGAGATCCTGAAGGCGTCCGGCTGGCGCTGGGGCCGCTCCATCGGCGCCTGGTACGTCCCGCAGTCCCGCGACCGCCTGCCGAAGTGGTGGACCATCAACCGGGCCGCGACCGCCCTGCGCGACGCCGGACACGAGGTCACGATCAAAGCCGAAGAGACGTTCCGCTCGACCGCCGAGGCGGAGGCGGCGACTATCGAGCGCCAGGCCGCCCGGGTCGACGCGCTCGACGCGAAGGCCGAGCGCCGCGCCGCGGACGCCGATACCGCCGACGCGGCCGCGCGCCGCGCGTTCGACCGGCTCCCGGAGGGTGGCGAGCCGATCAAGATCGGCCACCACTCCGAGACGCGGCACCGCAACGCGATCGAGAAGGCCCACAACGCGATGGGCCGCAGCGTCGAGGCCGACCGCGAGGCCACCCGCGCCCGCGCCCGCGCCGACGTCGCCGCCGGGACCACCGAATCCCGCTACGCGCCGGGAATGGTGGCCCGCCGCATCGACCGGCTCGATACCGACATTCGCGGCTGCACGCGGAAGATCGAGGGCAGCTCGCACAACTTCGGTGGCGGCTACATCGAGACGACCGCCCCCGCGACGGGCGCCTACCGGGAGCGGCTGCTCACCCAGCGCGCGCAGCTCGAAGACCAGCGCGACTACTGGACCGCCGTCCGCGAGGCGCAGGCCGCGGCCGGACGGGTCACGATCCACAGCCGCGACACGATCGCCAAGGGCGACATGATCAAGCACCGCTTCGGCTGGCACGTCGTTACCCGCGTGAACCCCAAGAGCGTGACTGTCGCGCTCGACTGGAACGACGGAACCCGCCCCTACAAAGTCGCCTACGCCGACGTGCAGGGACACCACACCGCCGCTGAGGTGGAGGCAGCCCGAGCCGCCGCCACCGAGACGGCCGCCGCGAGCTGATCGAGCGAGGGCTACCTACCTATATAGGTAGGTAGCCCGTGAGGGGCGGGCCCCTCACGCTCCCCGGGGATCCCGTTCCGGGAGGCGCGAGCTGCGCTCGTGCAGCGGCGACGAAGCGCCGCCTAGAGGTCGCCCGGCTGCGCCGGCCGCCGTTGGTCGCCCTACGGGCTCACACCCTTTTTTGCCGTGAAGCCTTCGGCGGCTCCCTCCGCTTCGCTGCGGTCGTAGCTACCTACGGGCTCCGTTCAAGTGGCTGCGCCACCGGCTCCTCCGAGACTTTCGGCACGCGGTCGCTGCGCTCCCTCACATCGCGCCGAAACTCTCTCCACCGCCGCCCTGCGGGTTGCACTGCGCCCTCCGGTTGCTAAGGCGGAGAACCGCCTTGACGGCAAAAAAACGATGAGGAAGAGGAAGAACATGCAGCAGATCACCACCGTCAGCACCTTCGTCCCGGCCACGAACGAGGACGGGATGCAGAGCCAGT